>JAAUPO010000144.1 GCA_012033095.1 Synechococcaceae cyanobacterium RL_1_2
AAATTAAGGGGATTTTTAATGATTTTTCAGAAATTTTTCCCCCAGAATTGGGGGCAGGGAGGCTTTATCAATCAGCTCTTAAACTAAGATCCACGATCGCTGTTATAGGGTAGGGCCGATGAAATAATTTCTAAATTCTTACATTCTTAAATGCTTAAATTCTTAAATGTTTAAATTCTTACATTTCTAATTCAGCCCCCCAGCTATTAATCATCCATATCCTCAAAGTCATGGAAACCATCGCTATCAGAGTTACCCTGATCATAGACCTGTTCCATTTGAGCGGCGGATTTATCGTCTAATAAAATGTCCTCTTCCTTTTGGTTGCCATAGACTAAATTTTGACTAGTGTAAGCGCGAGCAGTCTCATCATCTAGGATCACATTTTCGTCTTCGGCAATTAAAGAAGTATTAACCAATTCATTGCGATCGCGGGAATTATGGTTATCGTCAAATTGATACCCGTTCTGAACGGCTTCTTCCGCACTGTTATAGCCCGTACCCGCAGGGATAAGACGACCGATAATCACGTTTTCCTTTAAGCCCCGCAACCAATCCGATTTACCCTCGATCGCTGCTTCCGTTAGCACCCGGGTGGTCTCTTGGAAACTAGCCGCACTGATAAAGCTATCGGTATTTAAACTCGCCTTCGTGATGCCCAACAATAACGGAGTATATTCCGCAGGAGCCCCACCAGTAATACTCATGGTGCTATTGTTTTGCTCAACTTGGCGCAGTTCAATCAACTCCCCAGGAAGCATAATAGTGTCACCACTATCATCAATTCTGACCTTATTGGTCATCTGACGAACGATTACTTCAATATGTTTATCGTTAATGTCGATCCCTTGGGATTGGTAAACAGCCTGTACCTGTTGAACTAGGAAAGTTTGGGCTTTTTCTAAACCAATTAATGCGGCTTCATAGGTACCGACCCCTTCCTGTTCTTTATGATATTCAAAGAAAATTTCTAGAATTTCATGGGGATTCGGCGGTCCATCGGTGAGGGGTTCGCCTGGGCCCACCCGTTGACCATCACTGACTAAGGCACTTTGACCGATAGTGAGGGGATATTCAGTCACTGTCCCATCATCCTCTAGGACTTTAATATCAATGACTTCATTATCTTCATAAACTACTTGGCACACCCCCGGACGACGGCTAAGAATACAAGCTTCCTTCGGACGACGGGCTTCGAGTAATTCCTCAATCCGGGGTAAACCTTGGATAATATCCCCGGTTTTTCCCGTTCAAAGATGAGTAGCACCAGGTTATCTCCCCGTTGTACCAGATCTCCATTGTCAATGTGCAAAATCGCACCGGAGCTAACCCGATAGGGACGACCAATTCTTAAAACCGCAGTTCTGTCTTTTTGTTGACTGAGATGACCTGGCCAGAGTTATGGGCTACGGTACCAGGGCTAACTCCTGTTCAGTAATGACCAAATCCCAGGTTCTAGGGTGCGATCGCTAGGCATTTCAATGGTGTTCATGTCCTCATCCCGCAGGATCAAAATCCGACGAGTGATGGCTCCTCCCCCTAGACCGCGAACTTCCCCAGGGATTTTACATTGAATTTCGGTCGTGGCTACCACGGCTCCAGCTTCAATTTCTTGGCCATCTTTGACCAGGATACGACTATGGGTATGGCCCCCTAAAGGATCGTTTTCCGTATCCCGACGTAACACCAAAGACTCAAGAATGACGAGTTGGATTCTTTGTACCCCTTCCTCTTCTGGATCCTCAGTTAATTCAATATCTGCATTGATGGTGGCGTTACCGTGTAAGCCTTCCTGTTGCTCAATCTCTAACACCAATTGGGTATTGATCAAGGACACCCCTTCGACGGATTTCACCCGCTCCCCATCTTTATAGAAGATTTTTTGGATGGAGCGCAACTCAATATTTTTCCCTGATTCATTCATAGAACCTTGGGAAGGGGCGATCGGCTCATCGGACACGGGATATTCCACCACTGGGCGCAATAGAACCCCATTGCCTTCGGTGGTTTCAACGAATTCGGCATAACAGAAGTCCTCGACAATTACCCCAGGAATAATTTCAATGCCAGGTTCCGCTAAGCGATCCTCTAGCTCATGTTCATCGGTGAGGTGCAGTTTACCGGGCTTAATAATAATTTCCCGTAGAATGTCATTTTTCTGGACGACTTCCACCACCCCAGAGGATTGGGAGAAAATATCTTTGGCTAGTTCTGTACCGGCTTCGACGTATTCCCCATCTTCCACAATCAACAAAGAAATATCCTTATTGACCTCATGGCTTTCTTCCGGAATCCAGAGCAAAGTACCACCCTTGGTGATTTCATAGCCGGTTTTGCGAGTACCTTTTGCAATTTCAATGTCGGCGTACTTGACAATTCCCCCAGTATTGGTTTGGTAGCGATCGTCAATTAATTCCGCGATGACTTGGTGATTTTGAACTTTAGTTCCAGGGGCTGCCTTGAGGGAAAACCGTTGGCCCATGGCCGTTTCAATGACGTACTGCTCCCCTTGGCTACCGGTATGTTCAGTCGTGACACTAGCTTGGTCTAATTTAACTGAAGCTGTAATAATTTCAATTTCCCGACCTTCAGTAAAACGCACTACCCCACCTTGGATGGACACGAGTTTAGTTTCGGCAAGGGTATTTCCTTCCTTCACCTTGTCGCCATTTTTGACGCTAGGTTCAGAACCAGGGGGTAAATTGTACACATCCCCCGATAGTACCCACAACAAACCGCTCCGTTGGGAAATACGGGTCATGTTGCCCTGGCGATCGGTTTTTTCCTCGACGGAGAGCCGTTCAAACAGCACTTCCCCTGCTAAATCGGAAGATACGTCTTTGGTTGCCCTTTCCGTAGAACGGGGCCGCAGCTTGCTTTCTTCGATCATTAAGCTACCTTTGTTCACCTGGTCGCCATCCTGGACATAGATGACAAATCCAGGTTGGGTGGAAATAGTTTGTACTTTTCCATTCTCTCCGGTGATCACAAGTTTACCGCCGGTTTCGACCTGTTGTAGCTCATCCCCATGGCGAGTCCGTACTTTCCGAGCCGTTAAACCTTGTTCGTAGGTGGCAATCCCGTCGTATTTAGATTTAATTTGTTTGGCTACTTCCCCTGTAAATACCCCCCCTGTGTGGAACGTTCTCATGGTGAGTTGGGTTCCGGGTTCCCCGATGGATTGGGCGGCGATAATACCAACCGCTTCCCCTTGGTTAACGGGTTTACTGTGGGCGAGGCTCCAACCATAGCATTTCTCACACACCGATCGCGCCGCTTCACAGGTCAAGGGAGATCTGACATGGACTTGAGAAACAAGGGTGGGAATATGATTGGCCATATCTTCGGTAATAAAGGAATTACGAGGATAGACGACTTCTCCAGTTTCCGAATCCACCACATCTTTATTCAAGACCCGACCCAACAGCCGATCCTTGAGGGGAATTAATACGCGATCGCGTCCATCATGGCTGAGATGGCAAGCCCCGATGGGTACCACAATCCACCTCACGAATAATCACATCCTGGGATACATCCACCAAACGACGGGTTAAATAACCAGAGTCAGCGGTACGTAATGCGGTATCCACTAGACCCTTTCTGGCACCGTAGGAAGAAATAATGTATTCCGTGACTGTTAAACCTTCCCGGAAATTAGTTTTAATCGGTAAGTCAATAATTTCCCCTTGGGGATCAGCCATTAGCCCCCGCATTCCCACTAGCTGACGAACCTGGGATAAATTACCCCGTGCCCCACTAAACGCCATCATATAGACAGAATTTAACGGATTTGTTTCCCGGAAGTTTTTAACTACTTCTGATTTGAGGGCTTCAGAGGTACTATTCCAGGTGTCAATCACCTTTTGAAACCGTTCTACTTCCGTAATTTCCCCACGGGCGTAGCGGCTTTCCGTTTCCCGGATCTCCGCTTCAGTTTTAGCCAACATTTCCTTTTTCACAGGGGGAACTTCTAAATCATTGATACTGATGGAGACCCCCGCTTGGGTAGCATACCGAAAGCCCAGGGTTTTGAGTTCATCGGCCATTTCGGAAGCACGGGCAGAACCGTAGTTATTAAAGGCCCAGCTCATTAACTTTTTCAGGCTACCTTTATCAATGATTTTGTTATAGAAAGTTAGGGGCTTGGTCATAGCTTCTTATTAAGATCTTAAGAGGGATAACGGGGTGAATAGTTAAGGAAATGACTCGGTTAAGGAAATGGGGGGATTCGATGGGGAAGGAGCTTAGGTCAAAGGTCTTATCCTTAGACCATAGGCACTTACATTGCGAACGAGAGGGGAGATAGATACCCTACTCATGTTTTTCGGGTACGAGCACCATGTAATGGATTAAGGCTAATGCCATTAATAGCGCACAGGGGAAAGGCAACCTGGGATACCCATCGAACCGACCTAGCCTATTTATTGGTTAATGGCATCATGGATACTTTTGTTATAAATCACTCGACCGGGGGTGGTTTTAATATATT
The DNA here is from genome assembly GCA_012033095.1 of Synechococcaceae cyanobacterium RL_1_2. Lineage (GTDB taxonomy): Bacteria > Cyanobacteriota > Cyanobacteriia > Cyanobacteriales > JAAUPO01 > JAAUPO01. Next base: position 4,490 of record JAAUPO010000144.1, read on the forward strand.
GAGCAATGATTTCCCCTTCAGGGGTTGACCGTTGTTTGAGGTGGGCATCTTTTTCATTGGGGTAATAGGTCCAGATGCTGCCATCATCCATCGTTTCAGTGGTTGATTTATCTGTGGGTAGGTCGGTATCGACGGGCCCGTCATAGCGCACCCAGATGTAAGCATGAATATCCAATAGCTGTTGATCCCAGGCACGAATGACATCCTCCATACTACCGAAATATTTACCGGCTCCTTTTTGGTTAGCGGGATCCTCTGCGGTTAAGTAATAACAACCCAATACCATATCCTGGGAGGGAGCCACGATCGGTTTACCCGTGGCCGGGGACAGAATATTATGGCAAGCTAGCATAAGTAATCGAGCTTCCGCTTGAGCTTCCAGGGATAGGGGCACGTGTACCGCCATTTGGTCACCATCAAAGTCAGCGTTAAAAGCCGGACAAACCAGGGGATGGAGTTGGATCGCTCGTCCGTCCACTAGGATAGGTTCAAAGGCTTGGATCCCTAAACGGTGCAGGGTTGGTGCCCGGTTTAGCATCACTGGGTGGTTGGCGATTACCTCTTTGAGGACTTCCCAAATAATAGGGTCATTTTTTTGAATATGTTTTTTAGCGGCTTTAATGTTGTTAACGATGCCGGTTTTAATCAGACGGTTAATGACAAAGGGTTGAAATAACTCGATCGCCATTTCCCTCGGGAGGCCACACTGGTAAATTTTGAGGGATGGCCCCACCACGATCACACTCCGACCAGAATAGTCCACCCGTTTTCCTAGCAAGTTTTGACGAAAACGACCTTGTTTCCCTTCAATGATATCGGAGAGGGATTTGAGGGGGCGGTTATTGGCCCCTACCACCGTACGGCCACGGCGACCATTATCAATCAGGGCATCCACCGCTTCCTGTAACATCCGTTTTTCGTTGCGGACGATAATTTCTGGGGCGAGGATTTCCTGTAGCCTAGCCAGACGGTTGTTCCGGTTAATTACCCGTCGATAAAGATCGTTCAAGTCAGATGTGGCAAATCTACCTCCGTCTAACTGCACCATGGGACGAAGATCGGGGGGAATAACGGGAATAGCTTCTAACACCATCCAATCGGGGGAAGCCCCCGTAGCCACAAAGTTATCAATGATTCTTAATCGTTTGATGAGCTTGGCTCGTTTTTGTCCTTTTGCAGTGGTGATGGTTTCCCGTAGTTCTTCGGCAACCTGTTCCAATTGGATATCCTGTAACAGTCGCTGAATAGCTTCCGCCCCAATGCCCACTTCAACTCCCATAATTTCGGAGTCTTCTTCATACATTTGTTCTTCTAACTCTAACCATTGGTCTTCCGTTAGCAGTTGCTTGTAGGAAAGGTTTTCCGCATTGCCGGGATCAAGCACGACGTAGGCATTAAAATAGACCACCTGCTCCACATCCTTGAGGGCCATGTCTAAAATGATGCTCATGTAACTGGGAATACCTTTGAGATACCACACATGGGTAACCGGGGCGGCTAGCTTGATATAACCCATGCGATGGCGGCGAACCCTAGATTCGGTCACTTCCACACCACAGCGTTCACAAACGATACCTCTATGGCGCACCCGTTTGTATTTGCCACAATGGCATTCCCAATCCTTAGCTGGGCCAAAAATCCGTTCGCAGAAGAGGCCATCCATTTCTGGCTTCAGGGTACGATAATTAATCGTTTCTGGTTTGGTGACTTCCCCCACCACCATGCCATTGGGTAAGGTTCTTTCTCCCCATTGACGAATGCGCTCTGGAGACGCAATACCGATCTTAACGTAGTCGAATTTAGATTCTTGAGAATTTCTCATGGGTTAAGGGCTGAACAATAAATAGCTGTTAAGGTCTGAACGATCGCGAGATTGAT
>JAAUPO010000145.1 GCA_012033095.1 Synechococcaceae cyanobacterium RL_1_2
TAGGTAGTGCTAAAGCGGTAAGGATATTTAGACCTAGGATAATTGCTTATCAATCGATGTAAGCTCCCTGATCCTTACCTGTATAGGATTACCAATAATTAATCATCCTTAACCATCACCGACCCCAAGCACCGCCATCCATGAAAATCTGTCGCGTTAGCTGCCACCATCAGCAACTTCAAGATATTTGTTAATAGTACCCAATAGAAAAAGTAGCGCAGCATTGTAGTTAAAGTACCTAGGGCTTTTTCAATAACAGATAATTATCCAAATTGTCTTGGGTTTGGTGAGATTTATCCGTGTTTACCACAGTCAAACAATAGGTATTCCGCGATCGCTCCTTAGCTTGATAAAGTTGCTGATCCGCCACCTTAATCAACCGATCTAAGGGTAAAGCCATGGTCGGAATCGTGCTGGCCGCCCCGATACTCACCGTAACATGATTAGCCGTAGGGGACATGCCATGGATCAAATTAAGGGCCGCCACCTCCGTCAAAATTTTCTCCGCTAACCTTTTAGCTCCCTCACGGTTGGTATTAGGCAACACTAAAATAAATTCCTCCCCACCATAACGGGCCACCAAATCCGAAGAACGGCTCGCTACATCCTGGAGAGCTCGAGCGATCGCCACTAAACATTGATCCCCTTGGGGGTGACCATAGGTATCGTTATACAGTTTAAAGTGATCCACATCGACCATCATAATGGTGACTTCTTCTTCTAACCTCACCGCCCGAAACCACTGCTTGTGACAGTACTCCTCAAATCCCTGACGATTAGCGATCTGGGTTAAATAATCAATCTTAGCCAGCTTCTCAAGTTTAGAATTAGCCCGAGCCAAATCCTCGTTTAACCGCTGTAACTTGACAGTCTGTTGATCAATAACATCCTGCATTTGTTGCATCACATAGTGCATTTCTGCCGGATTAAGTAATTTCAACATCTGGGTTTGGGTCACAATGCCACTTAAATAACCCTGATCATTTACCACTACTAACCGCCACACCATCAGCTCCACCATTTTTTGATTTACCTGCCATAAAGACTCATGACCCTTAACCGTAAACAAAGGACTACTCATCACCTCTTGGGCCGTAACCTGATAAAAATCTAAGCCAAGGGAACGGTACTGCACCATATCTTTTTCCGTGACAATGCCCATGGGAGTTTGGCTATCCGGATTCATAATCACCACACAACTAACCCGGCACATATTCATCTTTTTAGAAAGATGCATTAAGCTATCGTCGGGTTTGCCCTGTACCACCTGAAATACCATCGCTTCACTTACTTTGATATAACGTAACAGGTATTCCGGCTTCATCAAGTGACGGATCTGCCCAGGGGTGAGTAGGCCAATTACCTTTTGCTCAATGCTATCCATGACGGGTAAATGACGGATACGATGGATAGTAAAAAGCTTCGATACATGGAAAATATTAATATCCTCATGGATATCTAAGGTAATTAAATCCGTAGTCATGATCTCTTGAAGCTGAAATTCCTCAAGATTTAACTCTGACGAGATCATTCTTACGACATCCCTTTCCGTGACGATGCCCACTAGCTTAGAGCCGTTTTTAATCAGGGTACAACTAGCACCATGACGATGCATTGCCTCGATCGCGACCCAGTACGGGTAAATCACAATTGAGCTCTAGAATGTGGCGATCAATGATGTTGGCGAGGGATTCTTCCATGATTAAATTTTAACCATTCTTTGGTTTAACCGTAGCATTGGCGATGAATGGAATGTTGCTAGGATTGGATCAAAAGCTACCATCTCAATTTTATGACCCTTTCTGATGAAAAAGTTTTAAGTAATTTTGCTAACTACAGGACAAAAACCGGTAGTGCTAAAGCTGTAAGGATCGTTAGAACTAAGGTAATTGCTTGTCGAGCAGTTCAACCTTCATGATCCTTACTTGTCGAGGACTACCCAAAAACCTTTTAGGAAGCCCTCTACGATCTCTGCCATTTCCAAGCTGGTGCAGTTGGCTAAATTACGGGGGGGGGGCTGAAATTGCCACCATGGTCAGCTCCCAGGATAAAGATTAGTGTAGTGAGAACAACAAAAAACCTAGACCCAAGGCCTAGGTTGAGAATTAAACAGATTTTAGGTTAACTAACAGGGAATGTCCGTCGTCGATAAGGGCAATAGACATCCCTAACTCCGTAGGGTAACTTGATGTTTTTGGGTTAGGCTGTCCCTAATCTGTTGGTGATTGGGTTCAATGTCTTCATCGGTAAGGGTGCGATCGCGGCTCGGTAGGCCAGGTTAAACGCTAAACTCCGTTGACCAGCGGGGACATGTTCCCCCTGATATTGATCAAATAATTGAATTTCTGCCAATAGTTTGCCACCGGCGTTACGGATGGTTTTAGTTAGTTCTCCTACGGATAAATCCAGGGGCGCATAAAACGCTAAATCCCTAGTGACGGCGGGGTAGGTGGAGTAGCTTTGGAAATGGGGCGTAATGAGTTCTTCCTTATTCATCGCGGCAAGCAAAATGGGGAAGTGTAGCTCAAACACATACACTTCATCGGGCAAGTCCTGGGCTTGGCGGAGGGAGGGATGTACCTGGCCAAAGGCTCCTAAACGCTTACCATTGAGCCAGAGGGAAGCCGTCCGACCTGGATGTAGCCGTTCATCTTGGCGATCGGGTTGAAACTCGGCTTTTAGCCCTAACCCTTCAAGGAAACTTTCCACTAGGCCCTTGGCTTCGTACCAATCCATGGGTTGGGGTTTGCCGCTGCGAGTCCAGAGGCCCCCAGGTCGGAAATCGCCTCCCATGATGCCCCCGATCGCGTCCCCTTCATGGAGGGCACCATTTTCCTGCCAAAAGATACGGCCGATCTCAAACCCGTTGAGGGCTCCGTTGTTCCGGGTGTAATTGTAGGCAAAGGTTTCAATTAACCCCGTGATCAGATCGGTGCGGAGAGCTGAATATTCCGCAAACAAAGGATTACTAAGCACAATTTCCTTATCGGTGGGTTTGACGAGGGAATATTGCATTAATTCGGTCAAACCTAAGCCCCGCAGGATATCCCTGATTTTGCGGCGGCTGGCTTCTTCGATGGATAAATGGCCGGGGGCTCCTGCTTGGGGGAGGGTGCTGCAAAAATAATCGTAGCCGTAGAGCCGGTCAATTTCCTCAATTAAATCAATTTCCCGCTCTAAATCCCGGTGGCGGTAAGGGGGCACTTCCACTAACCACACTAAAGGATTAGCTTCAATGGGGTTCAGAACACAACCTAAGGCGGTGAGGATTCTTTCTACTTCTTCTTGCTCGATCGCCCGGATGACTCCATCAACTTCCACTTGGCCCAACACTTGATGAACACGATCGAGGCGTAGTTTAATGGGAGGTCTAGCATGGGGATCCGGACGATGATCGCTCACCCGTTGCTCCACCACCTGGCCCCCAGCAATTTCCTGAATCAACGCGATCGCTCGATGGCAAGCAACCCTAAATTCAGCTAAATTTACCCCCCGTTCGTAGCGGGTGGAGGCTTCACTGCGTAAATTTTGAGAACGGGAAGAGCGACGAATCACCACCGAATCAAATAGGGCCGCTTCTAACACAATATTTTGGGTTTGGCCATGCACCTCCGTATTTTCTCCCCCCATCACCCCACCGAGGGCCACGGGGTGATCATTGGCGGTAATCAATAAGTTTTGGGGCACTAACTTCCGGGTTTGGCCATCTAGGGTGACGAGTTCTTCCTCATCCCGCGCAAACCTTACACCGATCGTGACATTGCTATCCCCTCCCACTAGGGCTAACCGTTCGCGATCGAAGGCATGGAGGGGCTGGCCCCACTCTAACAACACATAATTAGTAATATCCACCACATTATTAATGGGACGGGTGCCCGCCGCTTGTAATCGGGACTGTAACCATTGGGGGGATGGGGCAATGGTTACGTTAGCGATCGCGGTGCCAATATAGGCCAAACAAGCATCTGTATCGGCGATTTCCACCCCTAAAGTTTGCTCTACTGACTCGATCGCGACGGGGGTACTAGGGGGTAAATTCAAGGTTTTGCCAGTGAGGGCTGCTACTTCCCGCGCTACCCCCACCATACTTAAGGCATCGGCTCGGTTAGCGGTGGTGCTCAAATCCAAAATTACATCATCTAACCCTAACAGGGGGCGAACATCCTGGCCGGGGGTTAAATCCGTATTGTTAAAAATATGAATGCCTGGGGATTGTTTTTCTAAACCCAACTCCGAGAGGGAACAGATCATCCCCTTGGACTCCACTCCCCGTAACTTCGCCTTTTTAATTTTTAGATCCACTGCGGGCAAAAACGTATTGAGGGTCGCCACCGCCACAAAAATCTCTGACCTGACGTTCGACGCACCACAAACAATTTGGGACGGTTCATCCCCCCCAATATCTACCTGGCAAACGTTCAACTTATCGGCGTTGGGATGGCGTTCTACTTGTAAAACCCGACCAATGACCACCCCATCCGCCCAGGTGCTGCGGTCTTCAATTTCTTCTACCTCGAACCCCGCAACGGTTAACATCTGGCCAAGTTCTTCTGGGGTTTGATCAATCTCAATTAGGTCTTTAAGCCATTGCAGGGAAATACGCATAGGAAATTGTGAAATGTTGATGTCTATTGGAAATTTACCATTACGTATGGTAAAGCAACTCGACCCTTTCGGGGGGATAAAGTCCCTGCGATCGCTAATTTAAACCAAAACGATAAACCAAAACTATAAACCAAAAAATCGGGGTTAAAGGTGGAGCGATCGCCCTAGTTCTTAATTCAGAAAAAATACTTGATGAATGTTTTTTGTAATGGAGTCACCAAATTGCTGTTAAATCGAGACAAAACCCGTTGATCTAAGTTGATCTATCTGGAGTAGAAGGGAAATTTATTTACTATGCCTTTAAGTTGGAACGAGATCAAAACCCGCGCGATCGCTTTTTCTAAGGAATGGGCGTTTGAGGAGTCGGAGAAGGCAGAATCACAATCGTTTTGGAATGATTTTTTTCAGGTATTTGGCATTTCTCGGCGGCGCATTGCGACTTTCGAGGAGCCGGTTAAAAAGTTAGATCAAAAGCAGGGTTTTATTGATCTGTTATGGAAAGGGATAATTTTGGTAGAGCATAAGTCCAGGGGTAAAGATTTGGATAAGGCTTTTAACCAGGCAAAGGATTATTTTCCGGGGTTAAAGGATCATGAACTTCCCCGTTATATTTTGGTATCGGATTTTAGTGAGTTTAGGCTTTATGATCTGGAGAGGGATCAAACCCATGAATTTAGCCTCAATGATTTTGTAGATCAGGTCCACCTATTTGATTTTATTGCGGGGTATGAGCGGCGCACCTATAGGGATGAAGATCCCGTCAATATTGAGGCGGCGGAGTTGATGGGTAAGCTCCACGATCGCTTAAAGGACATTGGCTATGCGGGCCATGATCTGGAGGTGTATCTGGTGCGGTTATTGTTTGTTTATTTGCGGATGATACGGGCATTTTGAGAAGGGCATTTTTGGGAATATCTGGATCTACACACTAAGGAAGATGGTAGTGATCTGGCGATGCATTTGGGATCTATTTTCTATGTGCTGAATACCCCAACAGATAAGCGTTTGAAGACTCTGGATGAGAATTTGGGGCAATTTCCCTATGTCAATGGAAAGTTATTTGAGGAGCAGTTGGCCCCGGCGGCTTTTGATAGTGGGATGCGGGAACTGTTATTAGGGGCTTGTGCTTTTGATTGGGGTAAGATTTCTCCGGCGATCTTTGGGTCGATGTTCCAAGCGGCCATGGATCAAAAGCAACGGCGTAACCTGGGGGCCCACTATACTTCGGAGAAGAATATTCAGAAGGTGATTAAGCCGTTATTTTTGGATGATTTATATGAAAAGTTCCATCGGGCGAAGGCTAGCCCCACGGACTTAAAACGGCTCCATGATGAGTTGGGGGATCTATATTTTCTTGATCCGGCCTGTGGTTGTGGCAATTTTTTGATTATTTCTTATCGGGAGTTGCGGGATCTGGAAATTTTGATTTTGAAGGAGCTTTATAAAAAACAGGAGGGGTTCATTGATATTCGGTTATTCCTGAAGGTGGATGTGGATCAGTTTGGGGGCATTGAATATGATGAGTTTCCGGTGCGGGTGGCGGAGGTGGCGATGTGGCTGATGGATCATCAGATGAATATCAAGGTGAGTAATGAGTTTGGGCAATATTTTGTTAGGTTACCGTTGAAAAAAGCGGCGAAAATAGTTCATGGCAACGCCCTACGTCTTGATTGGGAAAATGTAATACCAAAGGAAAACCTAAATTACATCCTGGGTAATCCACCTTTTGTTGGTAAGCAT
>JAAUPO010000146.1 GCA_012033095.1 Synechococcaceae cyanobacterium RL_1_2
GATGGAGATTTTGGCCCCATGACCACCCTGGCGGTCAAAAAATTTCAAGCCCAGAATAACCTGATTACCGATGGAATTGTGGGAGAGGACACTTGGAATAAATTAGATCCCAAGAAAATTGTTACTCCCCCCCCGACCAAGCCCATCACCCCGCCCCTAATTACCTCAAACCTCAAACCGATCCTGAGAAAAGGGGATGGATTTCAAAATCCAGAATTACAGGATCAAGTTAAATACCTGCAATCCTTATTACAACGTCGTGGGTTTTTAAGTAAAACTTCCCCCGTGGATGGCCTGTTTGGCCGGGTAACGGAAGATGCAGTCAGGTCTCTCCAAATGGCTAATGGTTTAGTGGCTAATGGCATTGTTAATCAAGATACTTGGAAAATTCTTGACCCTAATGCTCCTCCCCTCAATCTTAATAAACCAGTACTCAGATTAAATGATGGTATTGATTCCCCCCAACTTCAAACTGAGGTGAAACAGTTACAAACTGAGCTAAAGCAGAAACAATTTTTGCCAGCTAATGCCGCGATCGATGGTCAATTTGGCAACCAAACCCAACAAGCAGTTAAGGCTTTCCAACGGGCATACTTTTTAGTGGACGACGGGATCGTTGGCCCCTCCACCTGGAACGCCTTAGCTAAAGTTAATATCCCTGAACCACCAGAGATCAAAAATCGGGCTACTCTTCGCCAAAATAGCAAGGAGTTGGATGACATCATGGTGCTGCAAATCTTTTTAAAATTAGGTAATTTTTTGAGTGTGGATAGTCCCATCGATGGTTTGTTCGCCTCCACCGTTTATGAAGCAGTCAAGATCTTTCAACGGAGTCAAAATTTAGTTGCTGATGGGGTAGTAGGCCCTAATACTTGGCAGGCTCTGCGGGATTATGGTTTAGATTTTCATCGCCCAGGGGTATCTCGTTATCCCATTTTAATGATTGGTGATGGTCAAGATTATCCTGAATTAAAGGATGCGGTGAAAGCATTACAAACTGGATTGCAAAAGTATCGTTTTTTACCTCAATCCGCCGCGATCGATGGAATTTTTGGACCCCAAACCCAAACCGCCGTTAAATCATTGCAAAGCAACAACAACCTAGTAAGTGATGGTCTAGTGGCTAAGGGAACATGGGCAAAAGTACAGGGCAAATCAAATGTGAACGTATATCAACCCCAACGCCGTGCAGAAATTAATGTCAACATCCAAAGAATTGTAAATGCGATCCCCGATGGTGGTATGCGCCGTTACGCCCAGGTGTCCATTCCCCTAATTCTTAAGGAATGTGAAGCCGCTAACGTCAATGATAAAGGTCAAATTGCCTATATTTTAGCGACAGCCCAACATGAGTCTCGCCTAGGTCAATGGATGGAAGAATTTGCCAGTGGCCGGGCCTATGAAGGACGACGGGATCTAGGCAATATTCGAGCTGGGGACGGCGTGAAATATAAAGGACGGGGTTTTGTCCAAATTACTGGCCGACGAAACTATACGGATTGGTCTCGTCGATTAGGAATTGATTTAGTTAATAATCCTCAACAGGCCGCAGATCAACGGATTGCCAGCAAAATTCTAGTGGTCGGAATGAGGGATGGTACGTTCACAGGCCGGGGTCTTAAAACCTATATTTCTGGTGGTAAACAAGATTTTTATAATGCCCGTCGCATTGTTAACGGTATGGATCGGGCGGCCCTCATTGCCGGCTATGCTAAAACCTTTGTCCGAGTGCTCTAAGAGGCTGTTTATAAAAAAAATCAATTGAATTTATGTATTTTGCCCCCTAAATCTCCCAAATTTGTAGGACTTTTAATGATTTTTCAGGAATTTCTCCCCCAGCATTGGGGGCAGGGGGCTTTATAAATCAGCCCTTAAGATCAGCAACAATTGAGATAAAGATTATTCCCCATACCAAACAAAACGGTTTTGGTATCATTACAAAGTTGAGACTCCTCGCCTGAAAATTTAGGGAAAAAATGTTTTCTGTTTCCTTACCTAAGGGCTGTCATCATTTAAACCCGAAACTCTTCTTAACTAAGGATTGCAGTTTAAAACTAAATTTTCTGAACCTGGCTCAGGATAAACGTTTTAATGCTAATTGATGACACTTCCTAATTTTTGATTTCACCATTAATCATTGTTGTATTCGCAAAAATAGTGCCTTCAAAAATAGTGCCATTAATATGGGCATCCCTCAAACTCGCTCCGGTTAAATTACAGTTCCTTAAGTTTGCCCCCGATAGATTAGCCCCCCAAAGATAAGCCCCAGACAAATTGGCATTTTCTAAATTGGCATTTTCTAAATTCGTTAAATTTAAGTTGGCATTACTTAGATCCGCTTGGGAAAAATCAGCATTACTTAGATCGCTTTTCATCATATTAACCTTATGAAGATGGGTCGAGCCAAAATTTGCCTGGCGCATCTGGGCATTTTTTAAAATCGATTCTGATAGGTTAGTTCGCCGAAAATCCCCCTTACTCAAATCCGTGCCAATTAAATTCGCTTTAACTAACTTTGCCCCCCGAAATTTGACTTCACTCAGGTTAAGCCCGCTAAAATCTACCCCTTCAAGTTCTAAACCATTCAAATAGGCCCCAGACAAACGAACTCCATTTAAACTCGTGCCTTTAAGAATTGCTCCTGAAAGCCTAGCCCCAGAAAGGTTGCTCCAGCTTAAATTCGCGTGGGATAAATCCGCTGCGCGCAAATTAATGCCATTAAGATTTGCACCACACAGATTGACCCCCACTAAATTGGAGCGATAAAAGCTAACCCAGGTCAGAATGGCACCACTCAATTTAGCCCCTTGTAAATTAGCATGATCTAAATAGGCTCCTTTTAAGTTTGTTTTGGTCAGATCGGTGCCGATGAGGGAAGCATGATGAAATTTGGCAAAACTCAGATCGCTGCCATAAAGAAATGCTTCATTCAGGTTGGCATATTCAAAGCTACAGCGGCTTAAATTACTACGGGCTAGGGACGCATTGGTAAAATCAGTTTTATTGAATTTTGATCCGGCAATATCAGCACCAATTAAATTAGCCGAAACCATGGTTAATTCTTCAAAATTTCTATTCCCACCGTTATAGGATTCCAGTAGTTGCGAACTATTCATGATGATTTTTTTCCTGAAAAAGACCAAACTTATAGGACAGTCAATGGCTAGTTGGCTTAATTAATTTCTCATGGCTATCCGTTATTAATATTAAGCGCAAAGTATTTTAGTTAAAATGCACCCATCCTAAGATCGAAAAGATAAGATTTGCCGGGAAAAGATTGGTTAACAGTCGTTAACGTGGTTTTATTAATTAATTTTTATCTTTCTACTTGTAGTGTAAATCTAGGGGAATGTTAAAGGAGAAAATTTGCTAGTTCTTATGATTTTTCTTAATATTAATAATTTTTTATAAATTTCTAATTATTAAGTATGGAGTTTAAATTATCCTTAACAGTTATTTGTGGCAATGTTTTCTTTGAAAAATTAAGGGAACAATCAAGGCTTATTTTTTCTGATCAAAAACTACTATCTTGGAATATTTTATTGTGTTTCATTTAGAGCAATAAAGTTTGAGTTTGAATCCCTCAGGGCATAAGAGGCTGTTTATAAAGTCAATGGAATTTGCATTTTGCCCCGTAATTCTCCAAAATTTGGGAACTTTATAAATCAGCTCTTGGATACATTTTTTATCGATAGGACTTACGCACAAGCCCTCTAAATTTTCCAAATTTGGGGGACTTATTTGAACGATTGTCCCCAAACATCATGGCTTCTAGGACAGAATCGAAATTTTTGCGTAAGTCCTGATCGATACATTTTTTATCGGTTATTTCCTCAACCTAACAAGCTTTGCCCCATCTCTTCTATCCACCGTTAACAGGGAAGGGGGGTGCTTTTCCCACCATAGCAATCCCCCTAACTTCCTTAGGAATAAGAATTTAATAACATCTAAAACTTAAATATCGATGGGTTACGCTCCCTTGAAGGATACCCTACAAATTTCTAAGTTATTTAATTCACGATCCTTAACTAGGGGGAAAAGTGGTGAGTAATAATTAAAACTTGATCTGTAGAGATATTTTTTTTAAATTGATATTAAAAACTTAGAGTCAATTGGATTTAGTGCGGAATTTTTGGCTCCTTGCCATAGACTAATTTCAGGTCTATTTATTTCCCATAATTATTTAAAAAGACTATAAGTCCGTTGGCGCAGGAGAAAAATCGATCGCCTAATGGTTAACTAACAGTTAACTAGAGTCAATCCTTAGCTATCCCATCGGCGATCGCTTTAAAACTAAAAATAGGCAAGGAAACCTAGCGATTGAGCAAGTTTTTCAAAAACTTAGGCTTTTTTCCCCCTTTATCTTTATCTTTGAGGATAGGAATAGGTAGATCCTTTTTATTGTTTAACTGTTTTGCTTGGCCATCGTTCTCAACCCAATCCCGATCCTGAGCTCGACCATAGACATAGGTCATATATTTAATTTTTTGGCCAATATCTTCAGTGAGTTGATCCGCCGTGTATCGCCAAGACCAGTTACCAGAAGCGGTGCCGGGGGTATTCATGCGGAAGTTTTCATCTAAGCCCATCAAATCCTGCATGGGGGTTACACAAATACTCGCAACGGAACCCATGGCTAAACGGATTAGGGCCCAATGAATGCCTTCATCTCCGACCCCACCGAGGTAGTTAACTACTTTGGCCTGTTCTTCGGGGGTGCGTTGGTTGAACCAGCCCACCGTGGTGTCATTATCGTGGGTGCCGGTATAGACCACGCAATGATGGTTATCGTAATTGAAGGGGAGAAAGACATTTTCCCGATCGCTATCGAAGGCAAATTGTAAAATTTTCATACCAGGGAAACCAAAGTCATCCCGCAACGCCTCTACCCCTGGGGTAATCACCCCTAAGTCCTCAGCCACCACGGGGAGTTTACCTAGTTTGCGATCGAGGGCTTCAAAAAATTCCCGACCCTTAGCCCCAATCCAGCGGCCATTCATAGCGGTTTTTTCCCCTTCCATCACCGCCCAAAAAGCATCAAAGCCCCGGAAGTGATCAATGCGAATGAGATCCACATAATCTAAAATGGCTTCCACCCGTTTGAGCCACCAATCAAAATTAGTGCGCTTCAACATCCGCCAGTTATAGACCGGATTACCCCACAGTTGGCCCGTTTCGCTGAAATAATCTGGAGGCACCCCCGCCATCCATTTCACCGCTTTGGTTTCTTTATTGAGTCTAAAGATTTCGGGGTTAGCCCAAACATCCGCACTATCGTGGGCGACATAAATGGGAATATCCCCAAAAATTTCCACCCCGTTTTCATTGGCATAACTTTTTAAGGTCGTCCATTGGCGGAAAAATTCCGATTGGGCCCATTTATGGAAATAGATTAAATCCGCTAACTTTTCTTTCCATTCGGCGATCGCGGCAGGTTCACGGTTAGCGATCGTCGGTTCCCAGGCATTCCAGGACAGATCCCCAAAATGCTCCTTTAACGCCATAAATAGCGCGTAATCTTCCAGCCAGTAAGCATACTTATGGCAAAAATCATGGAATTGCCGTTTTCGTTCTTTTGTGGCCTTACTGTCAAAATTTTCGCTGGCCTTTTTCAACAAAGGTAATTTAGTGCTAATGACCAAATCAAAATCCACTTCCCCCTCAGGATAATCCGGTAGGGCATCAAGATCCTTTTGCTCAATTAAACCTTCTGAGGCGATCCACTCTAGGTTAATCAGCAACGGATTACCAGCAAAGGCGGAGTAGCAAAAATAGGGAGAATTACCGTAACTAGTGGGGCCTAGGGGGAGTATTTGCCAATACTTCTGATAGTTTTGAATTAAAAAATCGATAAATTTATAGGCTTGTTCACCAAGATCCCCAATACCATATTTACCAGGTAAAGATGTGGGATGAATTAGAACGCCACTAGCACGGGATTGGGTCATAGAAACAGTAGCAAGACAGTATTATTTCGCCTCTAACTTACCATAGTTATTTTCTGGTTAAGGTAAAAAAATGCTAAGCACCTCTGATTCTGGATGATGTTGCTGGTAGTGCTAAAGCTGTAAGGATATTTAGAACCCTAATAATTAATTAGCAAGCGTTTTAACCTTCATGATTCTTACTTGTATCGGACTGTCGATGTTGCTTAGGAATGAGGATTTAATAAAGTCTAAAACTTAAAGGGAGACACGTTCCCTCGAAGGCTATTCCACACATTTCTAAGAGGATGTTGAAAAAGCCCCCCTTGTCCCCAGTTCGGGGGAAATTACCTAGATTTTTAAGCAATTAAGTCCCCCAACTTGGAGGATTTAGGGGCGATTGAACAACATTTGAGACTT
>JAAUPO010000147.1 GCA_012033095.1 Synechococcaceae cyanobacterium RL_1_2
CTCTCCTTCGGGCACTACCAAATTTTTTATTCGCGATCGCCTGAATACTTCAGATGGTTTTGCCAGGTTAAAGCCTTACCTAATAAGGGTTTTTAACTTTGTCCATGTTGTATGGCGATCGCTATATTTAGCCGTACCCCCACCTTAACTCTCATTCCCATTGCGTAAGTTCTGCTTAAGTTAAGACCAGTGATAGGCCATAGGAAGAACCTACAAAATAAATTCTTCCTAGGACAGCTCCGTCTGGGCGATCGGTAAACTATCCGGCAAAAATTCCCCCGGCAACGTAATTTTATCCCGGAGCAAATCACCTAAACTTTGCCATTGAACTGAGCTAAAGTCTACAAAATTAACCCCCATCGATTCCGGTAGCTCAATTCCTTCCATCATTAAATTCATCACGATCGAAGAAAAGGCTACACTGGCATCCTCTTCGCTGCCGGCATTGGTGATATTGACCAACAAGTTTATGTCTTCTAAATTTACTTGCTCCTGTAAGGTTTCGATCGCGGAATAAATCATACCCAAGAGATGCTCTTCCTCCGCCGTCCAATCCGGGAAAATTACATAGTTATTGCCATCCCCTTGAATGGTGACAGTATTGGCCTCGGTTTCCTCGATCGCGGCGATCGTACGACCATGAATTAAGCTAATTTCCGCCGTTAATTGGGGTAAAAGCTGTTCCCATTGGGCTAAGGTGTAATCCTCAATGAAAGTAAATTTAATCCCAGCTTCAAGATCTAATTCCTCCTCCATCATTAAATTCATCGCGATCGAAGACAGGGCCAAATTACCATCCTCAACCCCCAAGCCCGACACCTCAACAATCACATTGATCGGCTCCGTAAATTGCTCCGGATTAGCCCCATGGGCCGCCGCTAAATTCCCAATGATCTCCGCTAATTCCCCTAACAGTTCATCTTCATCCGCTTCCCAATCAGGACAGAGCAGATAATTTACTTCTCCTGCAATGGTTGTATTGATTGCGCTCAATAAACTATCTCGAACAAGATCAGCCATGGTAGCCCAAGAGAACTTCTGCACTTGCCCTAAACCCGCCCCGATTAGACTATTACGCACATTGGGCTTTTGCACTTCACAAAGGGCATCCGCCATAGCATTAACGTCCTTATCGTTAATATACATAACCGCTTCCCCTCCTACCTCCGGCAAAGAAGCATTAGGGGTGGTTATTACCGGACAACCACAGGCCATCGCTTCCGCCACCGGCATCCCAAACCCTTCATACAACGACGGATAAACCAACGCGATCGCCCCAGCATAGGCCAACCGTAACTCTTCATCCTCCAACTGCAAACCATGGAATGTACAACCCGCCGTATAGGGCCGCCAATTATTTAAACTATAAATACCGCTACCCGTCGTCAATAAATCAAAACTTTCCCGATTGGCCAATTGAGCAAACGCCTGGAAAAATAATTCCGGATTTTTATAACCCCCTAAACTACCCAGCATAAAATAGGGCTTATTAATCCCATACTTATACTTGAACGCCCGTATTTCCTCCTCCGTTGCTGGCTTAAATAAAGGATCCACACCACAATGGGCCACCTGAATCTTAGCCAACGGCACATCAGGAAAGAAACGATTAATATCCTTAGCCGTATTTTCAGAGATGGCAATGTAACTAGAAGCATGGGCGATCGCTCGATGTTTTTCCCGCCACATCGGTTCTGTTAAATCCCCCCCCAACACTTCCGGGATCATGTCATAGGCCATAAATACCGATGGGGTCGCGATCGGGGTCGTATAATAACTCGAAATAAATAAATCAGCCCCCTCCTCATCACAAATTTGCTGCAACATTTCCCGATCTTGCTCAGTGTTGTTATAGTCATAATTCGCGATCGTGCGGTAACGAATACCATTGATTTTTGGAGCGGTATTTCCGCGATCGAGTACCACAATATGGCTCGCAAAATCGGTGTTAGCCCAATGCTCCAACAAACTTCGCCACACTCTAGCAATGCCTGTTTTATAAAGCTGAAAAAACACACTATCTATAATTATTGAAGATTTGACCTTTATTTGATGAGTAGTATTAGTTTGAGCATTTAACCGGGCTAAATCAATAACTCTATAATCTTCTCTCTCAAATTCAGAATTTACCGGGGGTAAATTTAATTGAATCGGTCTTTTGAATTGGTTTTTTAATTAAATATTTTTGGTTTAGCTTCGTTAAAAAATCAATCCAAAGATTAGACATTTTTTCTGTAGAGTATTCATTTTTTATTTTTTCATGGGCATTTTTAGAAAGTTTTTGCCATAATTTCAAGTTACTTTTTAATTTTTTTATTGCCGCGACAAAATCTTCTTTCCTATTATTCACCAACAAGCCTGTTTCATTATGTTTAACTAACTCTGTAATACCACTACAGGTATTATTTAAACAGACAGGAACTAATCCACATGCCATCCCTTCTAGTAAAGATATGGGTAATCCCTCATAATCAGAGAGTAATACAATAATATGACTATTTAGTAGATATTCTTTTACTTTATTATTATCAACGAATCCAACTAGTTTAATTGGCAAATTTGGGTTATTTTTTAAAATCAACTCTACTTTTGGTTTAGCTGAACCATCGCCTAAAATTGTAATTTCTACTCCTGAAATATTTGTCGCTACATCACAGAATGCTAATACAACATCACTAATCCGTTTTTGTTCTTCTTCTAATCTTCCAACAAAAATTAAGCGCAAAACATCTTCAGGATACTTTGCTATTTTTTCAGAAAGATTAATTCCATATGGAATTCTTTCGATTAGAGTGTGATTGGCAAAGTTATTTGTATTGTTTAATTTATTCGTTAAAAAACTATGTAATTTTTTAGAAACAGATACTAAACCAGAAAGTTGATATGGAGATTTTTTAACGACGAATTCTTCTATCATTGATGATGAAAGTTATCGTCTGAATGAAGAATCCCTATAGTGGGAATTCCAGCATATTGAACCCAACGGCTGGCGTAAAAAGCAGAAACCAGCATGTTAGGAACAAAAATATCTGGAGAATAATTTGATAATACAGTTATCAACCAAAGAATTTTTTGCTCAGTTGTTGTCTGCCAAGGAAAAGTTTTGCAATCAATTCCTTGCTCGGTAAGAGTTTTATAGCAGGGACATTTATCAGCCGAACCATTAGTGAAAATTAAAACAGTGACTTCTATTTGATTTTTTCTAAGTTGAGGTATTAGTTGCCTCAAAAATGTGTTT
The DNA here is from genome assembly GCA_012033095.1 of Synechococcaceae cyanobacterium RL_1_2. Taxonomy (GTDB): domain Bacteria; phylum Cyanobacteriota; class Cyanobacteriia; order Cyanobacteriales; family JAAUPO01; genus JAAUPO01. The sequence goes on from JAAUPO010000147.1 coordinate 3,239, forward strand.
GGCCCACCTGCAAAGTTTGGGGAATCGCAAGTAGAAAATGCCACTTTTTTAGGTTTGAGATAGTATTTTTCTAAAGGAATTAATTCATTTAAATGGCTTATTCTATAATTTTCTAGATGCTTTGGAAGACACCAGTTAACATCCGGATCTGGATGATGGATCACTGGCTGAACATTGCCCCGCCAAGCAACTCCCATAATCTGCATTGTTTGATACACCATGATGTTCCATCCTTTTTTTTCATAAAAGCCTAGACCTTTAGCGACATCTGGCGAGGTTAAATCATGGAATAAAACTATTGCATCCTCATCCGCAAAAGGCTCACAAGCAATCGCATCATCTAAAGGACCATTACCTTCATGATTACCATCTATAAAAATCAGAGACCATTTTTTTTGAAAACTTTTTTAGCTAGTCTAAGTAATTCTTCCGGACTACGCCCTGGGATTAAATTAACTTGTTCTAGTACACCTGAAACTTCTAAAGATGACTTTACGCTATTATAAATATTCTGATCGGCTAGAAGAGGATCAATTACGTCAAGCATTACTCCTGCTGAAGCAAGATGGCAAGCTGACCAACCGTGCCAACATCCTATTTCTAAAGCTGGTTTTCCTTTGAATTTAAGTGCTGTATTATATAGAATATGAGCCTCATCTCTGCTGGCAAAACCTACAGTTGGCCTACGTCTATCAACATACCAATTATGGGGTATTTCTCTTCTTAAATAAGGCCATTGACACTTATTCGTTTCTCCAATGATCATATTGGGAAAAGCAAAATCTAGACTAATTTTCTTAAAGTTAGGAGATATATAATCTTTTTTTTTGCAATAGAGCTTGTTTAATAACTTGCAAAGTTCTATCTGTCATATGCTCCTCTTTAAACATTAATTTTGCCCTATCCCTTCCTTTCTTCCCTTCAGCTAAACGCTTATGAGGGCGTGTAACCCAATCTTCAATAGTTTCTGCAATTTGAAGCCCCATTCCTTGAGGATTGACGTTGGGATCAGGTAATAAATGGCCTGTGTCCCCTAATTCTTCTGGAATGCCATTTACCGCAGATGCAATGACAGGTATTCCTTTTGCCATTGCTTCCATAATAGATAATGGCATTCCTTCTGCTTTTGATGGCAATATGAAAATATCTGCTGCATCTAAGTAATCAGCAATATTTGGTTGTTGCTCTAATATGGTTACCTTCTTTTGAGCACCTAAATTTTGAATCTGCTTTGTAAAATATTCTTCTAACTGGGGAGCAAAAAAAGAGCCTCCAATCCACAAAAAATGAAGTTTATGCCATAGTTCAGATTTAATTAAATGTCTAATTGCATCTAATAAATACTGGTAACCCTTACGTTCTTCAATGCGTGCAGTAGTAATACAAACTATCTTATCTTCCTCAATCCCAAGTTTTTGTCTGATTCTTTGCCGTATCGCAATTTGTCTTTCTTTGAAAAAACATTCTGGTCTTCCATAATGAATCACTTTTCCTTTATGGCTAGGTAAACCAAAGAAATTGTATAAGCTATATAAGTTATCTTGAGATACTGCTATTACTTCTTTTGCATTTTGGTAATGAAAAGTCAACTCAGGCAAATATTTAGAGTGCTTAAAAGATAAGTAAGGTTCAACAAGTCCTTCAACAACAACAAAAGGTATATTGCAATTAATAGCAACTCGCTTAAATTCAAAATTACTAAAAGGACTAGAGTTACTAAAAATAATCAAATCGATATGAGCATTTGATTTGAATAACAGATTATTAAAATCTTCTAAGTTTTTAATAAAATGAACAGGCTGTTCTAACTTTTCAAAAAATAATTGATCGTTTTTTGCAATCTCAATATCAACATCTCTTATATGCATTAATTTATATTTTCGATGCCTTAATATCTTTGAGATAGAAAGATTATATTGGTGTACGCCCCCTACCCCTGGATCATCTGTGATGAAAATAATTGATTTCATGGATATTACTTTATGTTGCACATTCGAAATAAGCTAAACAAGATAATTGATTATTCTTCATAATCAACTGATTTTCGTAAGAAAATTTCAATTTGTAATCAAAATGCTGCCCATATGACTGAGTTAGGATATTTTTTAACATAATTGTATCCATTAAATTTATCTCTAGCCCATGAGGCAATTCAATTTCTTTTTGCAAATTAATTAATAAAATTATCTCTGAGAGTAAATTATTATAATCATTCTCATCATTTATATTTTCATCAATGTGCAAAAAAACAGCTATTTTAGAAGCTTGTTTACTTTGAAATAACTCAGATAAAGCAGTTATCAAATCTTTATAAATAAGCTCAATCGTATTATTCCAATTTGGACAGCCAATGATATTAATTTCATTAAATTTCAAATCTGTTGACATGAAAAATTGATCATACAGTAAAGCTTCTAGCTTTTGGAAAGAAGTGTTTTTAATAATTTCTATTAAGAGATTTGCAATTGGATAGGCTTCTTTTTGCTGTAATAAAGAGATAAAATTTGGTCTAATTACATCTAAATTTTTAGTCCCATGAATAGAGGCATAAATTTGAGCGAGGGCCGCACTCCAATCTTGTTTTTGGCAAAACGATATGCGGCTTCGATCCCATGGCCCATTATTCTTTGTTGTGCTGTTGCCAATAGATGATTCCTAGATTCTTTAGGAAGTTGATCGTAAATTATTTCAGCGCACTTAAACAGATCTTGTATATTTTCACCCGTTCGCATCAACTTAAATGTATCAGATTTGCTATGCTCTCGATAAATTGTTAAAGGCTGTGGATCATACCAAATAGGATAGTGAAGAGCTATTCTTTGCCACATTTCCCAGTCGGATGTGTATGATAGTTCAAGGTTGAATCCTCCGATTGTTTCGTATGCATCTCTACGTACAATAATAGAAGGTGTACGAATTAGATTTTCAACTGCCAAAATTTCAGCAATATTCTCTATTACACCAGCTTTTGTACTGATTAAAGGTGATAATCCTTGCCAAACGCTGAATTCATCACAAATAATTGAGCGACAAATAAATGCTCCGAC
>JAAUPO010000148.1 GCA_012033095.1 Synechococcaceae cyanobacterium RL_1_2
AGCCCCCTTGCCACCCATTCTGGGGGAAAATTACCTACATTTTAACCAATGAAGTCCCCCAAATTGGGGGGATTTAGGGGGCGACTCCATAACATTTCATACTTTTCAAACACGTTCTGAGACAGCGATCTCCAACTTTCTTTTAAGAGAAATTCCAGTGTCGATCTTCTGTTCAAAGAGAATGAACTAAACCTTTGACTAAAAATCTTTACAGCGATCACCGATCTTGATTTCGTTTCCACAATAATCAAAGAAAACTTAACAAGGCAAAGACACTTCTATGCTTTATCAGCCAATACTTTCACCACCATGGCTGAGTCAAGGGCTGATTAATGATCGATCGATCATCACCTAACAGTTAAGAACAATGGGAATAAAGCCCAAAGGCAATTTTTAGCGGCGCAGGATCCAGGGAAAACGCATACTCCCCTTTTTTCGCAATAAGCAAAGTTAAACAAGCTTTTATTGAGAATAAAAATTTTAAAAAATCGCTGAAACTATTATTCTTTCGTTGAGTGAAAATTAGTATACGTTTGCCCTAGCGCATGATCTTGCTTGTTGATGGGCTTTGCATGTATTATAGTAAATTCTGGTTTGTCAACCTCAGTTTCATAACACTTTAAATGATCCAGTTAATAGGAGAGAAATGGCAAAAAGATTACAAGTTGTTCTTAATAAAAGCGTTAATAAATTAGGTAAATCCGGCGAACTTGTGGACGTAGCTCCCGGTTATGCCCGTAATTATCTCGTACCCCAAGGCCTTGCGTCCATCGCCACCCGTGGCACCCTACGTCAAGTAGCACAACGACAAGAGCAGGAACGTCAGCGTAAATTAGCGGAATTAGAGCAAGCTAAAGCTCGTAAGGTCGCGTTCAAAACGATCGGTCGCCTAGTGATTAAAAAGCAAGTAGGTGAAGGGGAAGCTATCTTTGGTACTGTTACCACCCAGGAAGTAGCCGACATTATCAAAACCCAAACTGGTCAAGACATCGATCGCAAAACCATCACTTTGCCCGAAATCAGCAAAATCGGTATGTATGAAGCCCAAATTAAGCTTCATTCTGAGGTGACTGCCGATGTACAAATTGAAGTAGTAGCTCTCTAGAACTACTTTAGGAACTGGTATCTAAGCTTGGAATAGTTTTTGCACCATCTTTTCCTACTAGTTCATTAAAAACTGGAACAACATTGAACCAACTTGGTTTAAGATGCGACCAAAGCCCCCTCCTTTCTTTGCTTGGGGAGCTAGGGTCGCATCTATCGTATCAATGAAACTTTGGGAAATTACTTGCCCCTCTGGGTATTGTTCCTCTTGAAAAATTTCCCTCGCAACCATTAAATCTTCCCTGGCACTAATGAGATCCCTTTGATTGAGATAGGCCACCCCCCGACCTAAATAAGCAGGGGCAAAGTCAGGATCTAGAGTTAGAGACTGGTTATAGTATTGAATCGCCGCTAGATAGTCGTACTTTTCTGCGGCGAAGTACCCCCAAGCGTAGAATTGTTGGGGGCTAGCAGCATTTGCGGGAATTCCGATCGCGCCATCAATATAGGTTGTTGCTAAATTGACCTGGGAAAAATTAACCCCTTCTAAATAAGCAGTCCGAAGATCTGTTCCGGTGAGGTTAGCCCCCGTTAAATTGGCTCCGATCAGGTTAGCTCCGTGGAGAGAAGCCCCCGACAAATCTGCTCCTGATAGGTTTGCCCCTGATAAATCCGCTCGGCTAAGGTTCGCTTGGGATAAGTTGGTTCCTACTAAATTAGCCCCGGATAAATCTGCCATCGCTAAACCAGCTTTTTTGAGATCACACTGACTACAATTATTGGTAGTTAGTAGGCGATGAAGATGGGTTAAATTTTCTGCAAGCAATGGCCCAGCAGTTAGATTGAGGGTACAGCTAGCCAGAAGAAATAGGACAGATGGTTTATACATAGGGACTGGGGAAGGTAGGGGAGCTAAGGACTTAAATCATGGATTGACCACCACGGGCCATGCGATCGCGGTCTTCTTGATCAGTTTTCATACGGGCTTTAGCCTTTGAAGCACTACGACGTAAAGAATCTAATCTAGTTTCATAGCGTTTGCGCTGACGACGGTTAGGGGTTTGTTCAATTAAGGTTTTGAGGGCACTACCTAAACTTTTATAGGCATTGGGTAAGGAATAGCCAAAGCGGGTGGCGATATTAATACATTTTTCATCCGCTTCAATTTCTTCCTGTAGGGTTTTATCCCCATTATTTTTTGCCATAGACGGTAGCCAGAAATACCACATAGGGTTAGGGCTAGTACCAGTAACAGACCATCTTGTACCCATAGTTCCCCGACTGCGCCCCCCAAACCGATCGCCAGGGCCGCCATTTCCCAACCTTCCCTAGGAATGGTGTCATTTTGGATACGGGCCACTTCATGCCAAAACACTAAGTTGCGTTGATCGATCGCGAGGTTTTCCCATTTCCTAAATCGATTTGAATTTCAATTTCATCTTTGCCCAGCTCTTCACAACGAATCAGGGGAGGATTAATTTCCGTCGTACCTTCTACCATGACCCAACTTTGCAATTCTGGCGGTAATAAGGTTTTTAATCTTCTGAGTTCATTCATTTCTGCTCTAGCAGAGGAGGCTGAGTACGTCATAGGGTTAGATTAGATTGAGAATCTGGTTAATAAATGGCGTTAGCTAATCAAACAAGATATAACCTTGATTTGTGATTTGGATGGGCAACTTAGGTTTGGTGGGCCATGACCCAATAAGCCTTTGCTCTGATGGGTGGTGAGTGGACAGAGCCTTCCCTTTTATGGTTAACCATCTTTAACAAGAGTTAACCTGCCCAATCATTAATAATTAAGGTTATGGGTATAAATTTTAACGTAACCTGGTGGGAATGGAGAGGATCACCTCGATCGCCGACAAAGTTCAAACCCAGCCCTGGCAAGATCCGTTGTAAGAGCCATTGTTAATGTCTGGTTTTGGGTCGCATTAGATGGGGAAAAGAAGTGTGGAAAGAGATTGGCCTAACTCCCCTCATCTAATTGGTGAATATAGGGCTTTTCCTCAATCAATTAATGGTGGGTCTAATTAAATTAATCAGGACTTACGCAAAAATTTCGATTCTGTCCTGGAAACTATGACGTTTTGGGACAATCCTTCAAGCAAGTCCCCCCCTATTTGGTGGATTTAGGGGGCTTGTGCGTAAGTCCTAATTCATTATAGGTATGGCGATCGCCCTTGATCCCCGTTGCCCATTGGGAATATGCCTTCGGCTTTCGGCCTCAGCCCTATAATCATGTTGTTACCATAACTAATTGTTCGCGGGAGGGGATAGCGATCGTGGATAGATCTTCAATGGTTAGATGGTCTGGGCTCCATGGAATTCGGCCCTTTAGGAATGCCCTAACCCTAAGGCTATCCTTAAAAAATGGTTTGCCTCCCAAACACCCTTCAAAAAAATTAAGGATCTCAAGGATCTCAAATATCTAAGGATCAAATTAAGTGGGGTAGTGGGGGATAGAAGTTAAATGCCTAATAACTGATCTAACTTCTGTTCGTATTCTAGGGCGTGAATATCGTCGCATCCCCCCACATGGCGATCGTCAATAAATATTTGGGGTAAACTACGGCGACCATTGGCCCTTTCTGCCATTTCGTCCCTAGCCATTTCGTCCCCATCGATCGCGTATTCAGTGAAATCAATATTTTTGCTTTTCAATAAAGATTTGGCCCGAATACAAAAAGGACAACTGCGCCAAGTGTAAATTTCTACTTTTGCTGCCATCGGTGATTAAAGTACCTAGTTTGAAGAAATGTAAACAAAATTATCTTAACCCTAACCCCAAGAATTTTTATCATCATTATTGATTCAGGACTTACGCAAAAATGTCGATTCTGTCCTGGGAACCATGATGTTTGGGGACAATCGTTCAAGCAAGTCCACCAAATTTGGGAGATTTAGGGGGCTTTTGCATCAGTCCTAAAGGAGTTAAAAATTTGTTGAGGGGCACTAGGGTAAATCGTAAAAATAAATTTTTGATTTATTTTTTGATTATCTTCTGACCCCAGGGGAAGCCGCCGCTCCGTAATTAACTCTACAACCAATATTTAAGATATCTGCGCCACATTCTAGGGGGACAATTTGTCCATCTAATTTGGCACTACAACTGACGTAGTGATCAGTGTTGGTATCGCGAATCATGCATTCGATCGGTTGAGCACCCGATCGCGAAGACCAAGCTTTCATGCCAATGGTGGCGATAATGTGTTGCCAAAAAAAGACGACTAACCCAAGACCTACTAGAAGAGAAAGGATTGCTGAGACCTTAAATTTCCAACCCCCAACGAAAGCCTTTGCTTTATCTAAGATGGTTAACTCAGATTCATTCTTACTGGCGGGATTAGGGGCATCTACTTTTTTGTCCGTATTCGTCATGGATCACCTAGTCAGGAGTGAAAAATCAACCCTATTATAGTTAATTCTCAAGAGTTTCAGGTTTAAATCATGACAGCCCCTACCCTAGTTATTCGATGTTGATGGAATGGATGCTATCAACCCTACTGCCTCTATGGGTCTATCTCAATGCGGTGGAAAATGTACTGGGGTCAGTTTTGTTGATGTGATTAGTCTGAAAGTTTGTCCCCGCTGCCATATTAATCGCCATCGGGTTTTTAAAAATTTAGCTGCCGGTGGTAAGACTTCGGTGGATTGATTTTTCGGCTTTAAACTTCAAACTCCATTGAATTAGATGTCCCATACTATCAAAACGGAAGGATCAGGACGATCAAACGATCGCGTAATTAAATTTATAATTTATAACTAATTTCCCTAATTTCATCTTGTCAGAGAAAGCTTAATCGCGATCGAGATATTAGCTATGATGGGAAAAAATTGGTTGTTTAAGGATTATGAGCCAAGACCATCGAGAGATCAAAATTTTTCGCAATACCTACGAACTACCGACCTTTGGGGGGGAGGAGCTAGGTAAATTACACCAACAAATCCAAGCCCGCCAAGCCATCATCAAAACGGGGGAAATAGAGGAAGTAGTTACCGTCACGAAGATGGTGGAAAAATCCGGTGGTTTTTTGGGGTTGGGAAAGCGCAAGCAGCCCCAACAAATTAGGCAAAAAAAGACGTAAAACCCTAGGAGTAGAAGCTCGGTTTCAGGCCCTAGAAGCCCAAATTCAGGATTATGACCAACTGATGGCATTTTTGCAGCACCATAAAGTAGCCTATCAGTATTTTTTTGTGGAACTATCCAAAGAGATCCAAGGGATTGTCGAACAAAAATGTAGTACTTTCCAGGCGGTAGAGCAGCGACGATTAGAGTTTTACCAACGGGCCAAAGCTAAACAAAACCGTAATTTGTTAACCATGGCCCTAGCCCAAAAGCGGCAGTTGCTAGAAAGTCTCGTCATGTTAGACAAGGCGGCGATGTTGATGCTCAAAAAAATTGATCTGATCAGTCGGGGGATTCAAAAACTAACCGATGATAACGAACTGCAAAAACGGGTACTTAATGGCTTAATGGAGGAGTTGAAGGATTATAAAGATGCAGTGGAAATTCAGCGGGAAATTAACCGTTTACAACAGGATATTGCGGAAATAACGGAAGTAGCTCTTAACTTTGAAACTTACCTCGAAAAATATTTGGGCCCTTTTCAAACCTTGGTAGGCGATGCGGCCAAAATTGACCAGGAATTAGCTAGAACCGTAGAGGAAATTAGGGGACTAGCAGAGGACTTACTCTCGAAAGAAGGGGTTTTTACTTCGCGGGAGGCGGATCAAATCTCAGAAAGTTTATTAGTTTTTTCGGTGGCGAGTTATCAAAAACGCGATCGCTTAGGGGATGCGATCGAAGATGCCCAAAGGCTATCAACGGGGGTATATCCCTGGTCAGTGGAGGCTATGGCGGATCAGGAGGTGAACGCCCTTTCTATTGATACCTCAATCCAGAAGTTACAACAACAGATGGAACAACGATTAACCCTACTGACTGCACCGGTAACCTTAGAACTAAAATCCACCCCACCGCCAGTTATCCCAAAGCCTTCTCCCGCAAAATCTATTCCACCCAAGTTTAGGCAACTAGCCCAATGGATGAAACAAGGCCAATGGCGCAAAGCCGACGCAGAGAACGATCGCCTCATGTTAGAAATTGCTGGGCCCGATGCGGTTAAACGAAATTATTTAACAATTGAAGAGTGTAAAAACTTCGATCGCGAACAACTAAAAACCCTAGATCAATTATGGCTTAAATATAGTGACGGCAAATTTGGCTTGAGC
>JAAUPO010000149.1 GCA_012033095.1 Synechococcaceae cyanobacterium RL_1_2
ATCAACTGTTATGGAATCGCCCCCTAAATCCCCCAATTTGGCGAACTTTATGGCTTAAAATTTAGGTGATTTCCCCCAGACTAGGGGGCAAGGGGAGCTTTTCAAACACATTCTTAGCTAAGAAAAGTTTTAGGTTTAAATTAATGACAGCCCTTAGAAACCTAATTGTTCAATCCGCTATTAGCAACTGGGTAATCAAACCCTTCGTTAACAACATTGACAGCGATCATCAATTTCAGGACTTACGCAAAAATTTCGATTCTGTCCTAGGAAGCATGATGTTTGGGGACAATCTTTCAAGCAAGTCCCCCAAATTTGGGAGATTTAGGGGGGCTTGTGCGTAAGTCCTAAATTTGATAATCAGTGGGATTTTTACTCCTTGCCATAAGTTGATTTCCTTACAAGGGGACAAAGTGGTTGCTTCCTTTACCAATTAACCTTTTTGGGGTTTCGCGCCACAAAATACTTAAATGCATTTATGGGCAGAATGATTTGACCATCAATTACAAAATTCTCGGAAAAGGTTGATTTTTCGTTTGTGAATTAATTTTGATGCTGGTTTACATTTTAATTTTTTACAAAAATTGATCGCTACAAGCCTTATTCTACAAAGCTTTAATCGTACTTGTCCCCCTCTAAGGTCGATTTCACCTCTATTTATTTCCCATAACTATTTCAAAAGATTATATTTCCCACCATGACGGAAGAGACAGATCAAACATCCCTTTCCATGGATTATGGATAGGGAATTTTCTGTTGGCATTGGTTGATGTGACATTACATTTTTATGGTCTTTCTCCAAATTACTTTCCCAGTAAATATAAAATTAGATTAAATTTTGCGGAAACAGTAAATATAATGCAAAAAAAAATCTTCAAGAAAAGTAAAAAAAATAAGCTTTTTAGCCTAAAAAAATGATTAAAAATATGTAATTTGACTGAGGTTCTCAATAACAAAATAATATAGATAATGATATTCAAATAACCTATTTTTACCCGAATATTTTAGGTAAAAACCTTAAAATACAAGTGTTTTAGCTTTGAGCGAATAGGCATGGCTCCCATGGAGGCAGTTCATCCGTCTTAACATTGCGAATAGCTAAATCTATTTTTTTGATAGGTAAATGTTTATACACTTTGCAAAAAAAATCCTGTATATTCTTACGTATATTCACTGAATTTTAATATTGAAGATTGAACCTCCTTTCCTAAACCCATCGCCTCTAATTTAGCTATTTAAGCAGCCTAGTTTTTAGCTTTATCTTTCAGGAAGTGACTCGATCCCTTTCCGCAACGGCCACAATTTAATCATCTATGTAATTCATCTAAAACCTCAAAACCTATTTTCAGTCATGGATACGTCTATCCCCCTGGGTAATCAACCAAATTTTTCTATTCCTGTCGCACTTAAACGTCTATTTGATTTTTGCTCTGGTATCATTCTGCTTACAATTTTTGGAATCCCGATGCTAGGCCTTGCCCTCTGGATTAAGTGGGATTCCCCCGGCCCAATCATTTACAAACAGGTACGGGTTGGATTAAACGGCAAACAATTTAAAGTGTGGAAATTTCGGACGATGGTAGAAAATGCAGGGGAACTACAAAAAGAATTAGAAGCAAAAAATGAAGTAGATGGAGGGGTGTTATTTAAAATCAAAGAAGATCCGAGAATCACTAAAGCTGGCAAAATTTTAAGACGCTACAGCCTGGATGAGTTGCCCCAAATTATTAATGTGTTGAAGGGGGAAATGAGTTTAGTCGGGCCGAGACCCCTTCCCTTAAGGGATGTTGAGAAATTTGCGCCGGAACATCACTTTCGCCATACTGTAATTCCTGGCATGACTGGTTTATGGCAAGTGAGTGGTCGTTCTGATACTGATTCCAACTACATCTTTACAATGGATTTTAAATATATTCAAAACTGGTCTTTAAGGTTAGATTTTTGGATTTTATTAAAAACTGTGGTGGTAGTTTTACGGAGTACAGGAGCCTACTAGCTAGGACCAAGGTTAGGGATAAATGGAGAATTTTACTTGGTAGTCCGATACAAGGATTATGAAATTAAAACACTTGATAATACTAGATAATCAATTATCCCCGTGCTGAATATCTTTATAGCACTAGCATGGAATTTTACTTATATTCTCATTAAATGTTCTCATCAAAAGATAGCTGATTATTTGCGAAATTTAACCTGATCCATACTTCGCCATAATCAAGAAACCATATAGTATGGCATTATTACACCTTTGAAATTTTCAAAAGTTGGTTATTGTTGAAACTATGGAGATTGTTAAAATTGGAATAATTTAGTTTTTAACTTTTTTACTTATTTTTAGCTCCGTAATCCTTAACTTAAATATCGTAATCTAGAAAATATATATAACTAATTTTGATTGAATTTTTATTTGATCTTACTTTCTTTGAATATTATTTGAAAAATCATTATCATCCGTGATTGTTTTTATAGATTTGTTTTTAACGATACATTTTTTGATTTTTAATGGGCTATTATTAGGGTAATAAAGCAAAATTTCTTTCATTCAAATCTTTTAGTATTTAATTCCTAATAGAACTAACAAAAATCAAATACTAAATATCAACTCTATTCATTCCTTAGTTAATTTTTTATTTTATTTTTATTGACAAATAAAAAATTATAGATTAGCTAAGCCAATAACCTTCACTTTAGATTTTGCTATGAACACTATTGCAGTTCCATCGATTATTCCTACTTTAAAATTAGAGGGCTCTATCAATATTTCATCCTCGAGTCATTTGAAGAAAGAATAATTAGTTTTTGTCAGTCTTCCACGAAGCCAACCATCATGATCGATATGAAACGGGTTGAGCTGATCGATAGTTCTGGATTAATGGTTTTGCTTAAGGCTTTACGCTTAGTGGAATCCATGGATCGTCGTTTAGTGTTAGCCCAATTACATCCTTCGGTACAGATCATTTTTGAAATCACTGGCCTTGATGAAATTTTTAATATCGTTGAAACTGCTAACCAAGTGCCTTTAGCGATCGCGGCTTAAGGGCAGTTAAGGCACAAAAATGTACACCATGATGGAAGCAAAGAATAGCTGATAGTCGGTAGAATGTCTTTAACATCCGAACAATCTATCTATATTTTGGGAGGTTGTGATTAATACTGTACTATCAGCGATTACAGATTTAATGTCGTCAAGTCCATTTGCACCTCGCCATCACTGATGTCCAATCCCTTGGCTCGGGTTGCCGGAATAGTTTCATGGTGGGATACCAAGGGGAATCAGCGCGATCAAGTAACCATCGCCAGTCGGGGTTGTAACATAGCAGATTCCAAACCGGTTTGCCGAGGGCCCCAGCGAGGTGGGCTACGGATGTATCCACGGTAATAACTAAATCTAAATGATTGATCGCATTAGCGGTGGCACCATAATCAGTGAGACGATCGCTTAAATCGATAATGGCAGAGCCTAAACTGAACTGTTGAACTTCCCCGGCCCGATCACCTACTTGTAAGCTATAAAAATTGAAGCTGGGATTGTTTTGTATGATGGGTTCAAAATCTTGAACTGTGGCGGATCGATTACCATCATTAGAATGGGTAGTGCTGCCAGCCCACACCACACCAATTTTTAGACCTGGAGCTTGCATGAGGTCTTCAAACTGGTCAGAAGACCTAGGTGCGCTGAGGTAGGGCACGCGATCGGGAATAGTCTTGAGGGTAGTTTTGACAATGGCCGGTAAACTCATCAAGGCCGCATAGGTATCAAAGGCAGAAATGGAAATTTCCCCGGCGGTGCGAATTTCATCGATACCTGGTAAATCTTCAAAGATAGAAATTAGGCTAGGTGGACAAACCAGAATTAATTTTTTACATCGCTGGGCGATTAGGGGCACATAACGGATAAATTGAATGGCATCCCCAGCCCCCTGTTCGGTGTGGAGCAATAGGGTTTTATCTTCAATTTCTTCCCCTTGCCAACGGGGTTGGGGGGCATTAAAAGCAGTAAATTGGGGGGTTTGCCACCGCCACTCGCATTCTTGCCAACCACGATCGCATTGCCCTAACTGTAACAAGGTCATACCTAAATTATGGTGGGCTTTGGCAAAATCCGGTTGAATTTGGATCGCTTTTTCGTAGTTTTCGATCGCGGAATTCAATAACCGTTGTTTACTAAACACAAACCCCAAACTATTGTAAGCATCACTGTGGCGAGCTTCGGCCTCTACGACTTTTTTTAACTCCTCCGCAGCTTGAATATATTCCTCCATATCCCCTAGGGTCACCCCTAAGTTATAGCGGGCGGGGAGATAGCTAGGTTGTAACTCTAAACATTTACGGTAGGCGGCGATCGCCTCTTCCCATTGGCCCGCTTCATGGCAATTATTCCCCTGTTGAAAATAGGTCTCCGCAAATTCCCAATCCTGAGAAGGTTTAACCACATTCCCTAGAGCTTCATCGGGCAGTACGTAGGAAGTACTAAGTAAATCGTGATCCCAATCAATCACCTCAGGAAAGCGAATTCCTGGTAATACTGACACCGCAAATATTTCCTGTACTGCGTCTTCAAACTTGAGAAAAGCAATGGTTTCCCCCGTATCAATATTCACGACCCACACCCCCACAGTTCCTTTCCGTCAAGGTTTGGGTCAGGGGTAAGCCACTAAACACTGCGGATTCCCTAATCTGGGAAAGGCCAATAAAGGCCAAATTTCCATAAAAATCAATGCCCCTAGTGAATCCGGGGACTTCAGCCACGGTCACGAGGTGATGGGTGGTGATATCCCAATAGGACAGGCTGCCTCGACCGGACTCTAGCACCCACAGCCGATCGCGGTACCATCGGGGGGAATGGGGCATGGATAAGCCCTCAAGGATAATTTCATTGGTGTCAATATCCATCAAAATACCGCCACTGGCCTTATTATCCCGCCAGCCCCCAGGGGTATCGGTTGCTCCTAGGGCCGTTACGTATTTAGGTTTTCCGTCCTTTACCGCTAAACCGTTGAGATGGCAGCGATCGCGCAGATCATAGCTAGAAATAAAGGCGCCGCCATCGGGGGACAAAACTATAGTTTTTATCCAAGGTACATAAACAGGAAAAACGGGTATTGATAAACCACAATTCTTCATCAATCCAAGCCATCTCATGGATATCAATATCCCCTGTAATATGAAGATCCCTTGGTAAATAACAAGCATCATGTTGTCCTGGGGGATCAAGTTTGGCTGCCACATCAGGAATATTGCGTAGTTCCCAAATGGCCGCCGCCGTACCAATGGCCAGGCGATCCACCGTCGCTGCAATCCCCATCGGTTTTTGAAAGACCCGAAAATGGGTATTCACCATTCCTTGATCCGCCCGCACCACAATTAATTTTCCAGCTTGATAGGTAGAAACCACTAAAGAAATACCCAACTGTTCCAGCACCGTTACTAAGGTATTGGTATGCACGCTGCGTAGGGGCTTTTCTTGTGCCGCGATCGGAGGATTAGGGGATTCTGTCATGGATAATGGGAAAGGGGTTAAATACTACTGCTGCTAGTTCTGCTAGAACCATCTATTTTAGGCTCATTTTCAATAGAATTTTGGTAATCACCGCAAGGAATTTACCGCCAGCAATTAAAAACTTGTTTGAAAAGTATCAAATAAAGTATCAAAGGTTGTGGAGTCGCCCCCTAAATCCCCCAATTTTGAGGACTTCATTCGTTAAAATTTAGGTGATTTTAACCGGAATGGGGGGGCAAGAGGGGCTTTTCAAACATCCTCGAAGAACATATAGCCATAAATATCAGGACATTTCTAAGAACGTGTTTGAAAAGTACCAAATAAAGTATCAAAGGTTGTGGAGTCGCCCCCTAAATCCCCCAATTTGGCGAACTTTATTGCTTAAAATTCAGGTAATTTCCCCCAGTGGGGGGCAAGGGGGGCTTTTCAAACACATTCTAAGGGTTAAAACGCTTATGTCGTGAGGTTTTAACCATGATGAATCTGTGGCAATCAAATTGGCTACGGCCATAACACTAAATATCCTCAACAGGACTTACGCAAGAATTAAGATTTAATTCGATTCTGTCCTGGGAACCATGATGTTTGGGGGATTTTTGGGGACAATCGTTCAAGCAAGTCTCCCAAATTGGGGGGATTTAGGGCTTATGCGTAAGTCCTACTCAATTTGACAAAGTATGACTCCTAGAAAACGCTGTCAGCTTTGTCCAAATAGGATTTTTCGTCTATTGCTTTTCTGTTCTTTTTAGAAAAAATCGATCGGTTCGAACTTTTC
>JAAUPO010000150.1 GCA_012033095.1 Synechococcaceae cyanobacterium RL_1_2
CACCATCAGCAGCGATGGACAGGACTCCTTACGGTTTGACTTACTTAGGACTTACCCACAAGCCCCTAAATCCCCCTAAATTGGGGACTTGCTTGAGATTGTCCCAAACATCATGGTTCCCAGGACAGAATGGAAATTTTTGAGTAAGTCCTGTTACCGTTGACATTGGGGACAAAAATGACTCGATCGCCCCCCTAATTTAATTTTCTCGATCGCTGTCCCACAGGTTTTACAAGGCTTGCCGGTACGACCATAAACCCAAGCCACATCCCCGTAGTTCCCACTCACCCCCAACAGATTCAAAAAATCACTGAAAGTGGTGCCTCCCTTATTAATGGCTTTAGTTAATACTTCTTGAATAGCGTGATGAATAAGGGGAATTTGTTTGGCGTGAATTTGACGACAGGACGTGTCCGGTTTAATGCCACTGACGAATAACACCTCATCGGCGTAGATATTACCCAGGCCCGCAACAAACATTTGATTGAGTAACACCGTTTTGATGGGACAGTTGCGTCGTTGTAGTTGCTCCGCTACGTAGGCCGGGGTAAACTCTTCCGCCCAAGGTTCAGGGCCCAATTTTTGTAACCCCGTAATAATTGTTTCCACCGGTTGGCCTGGGGGCACATGCCACACTTTCCCAAAGGTACGGGTATCGACAAATCTTAATTCCCGATCGCCCTCAAATAAAAAGCGAACCCTCGTATGTTTTTGTAGCGGTTCATGGGATTTGAGCCACAATAATTGCCCCGTCATCCGTAAATGAACCCCCACATGACTTTGATCCGCCATGGTCGCTAAAATATACTTCCCCCGCCGAAACCACCGTTCAAATTTGTTGCCCGCGATCGCTTGTTGAAATTGTTCCATACTAGGCCAAGCTAAGGATCTGGCTAACAGCACTTCTGGGGTAGTGAGGGGTTGGCGTAACGTTTTTTGATTGAGACCACGACAAACCGTTTCCACCTCTGGTAATTCAGGCATAAAAGACAACTTCCCACAATAAACAAAAAGTACAGCCCATAATAATAGAGGCGCAACTAAAGTTACGCCTCACCAGAGTTTTTTATAGAATTTTGCTAAAGCTAGAATGGCTATGGCGATTATTCGGGTTGGTTTGATTTTCCCCTCCCCGTCCTGCGGATTAGGGCCAATCAACCAAAAGCTCCGGAATAACTACTTAACTGCTTCTAGTTCTCTTTCAGCGAAATTGTTAGTGTTAAGCCCACCAGCACTACCACTGAAGCCGTTATAGTTAACGCTTTCAAAGCGAACAATTACGGGGTAAAGAATACCACTTTGATCCACACTAGCTACTGTGCCAACATCACCGTACCAGTAGGATTCTTTCCGAAGAATTTTTACTTTATCGCCGCGCTTAAGAGCCATGGATTGATATCTCCTTAAAATTAAAGATAATTTAAAACAATTAAAACAATTGAATAGGCATTGTTATCTATAACAGGTTACTACTGGAGCTTGGTTTTTAAACAGAATCAAATTTTAATTTTTATTACAAATATTGAATCAAACCTCGCGATCGCTTCAGCATTTACTAGCTTCATCAAAGATGATCAACCGAGCTTTAAGGATTTTTTGAGCTTAAAGGTTAATGTCCGCATTAAAAATACAGGGATAGAAGACATCCTTCTCCACCGCCATGGTTCCTGGTATAAACGATAAAACCACTCTAGGTAAATTTTTGCATCCAGCGTGGAGCCCTGGGTTTAGCCCCAGCCCACACATCAAAACTGCCACCCACCCCAATCCAGATAGCATGGGGACAGAGGTGACGATGTTCTCGAATCCATAATTCCTGACGGGGAACCCCCAGCCCTACATAGATTACATCGGGCTGTTGCTTCTCCAAATTCTGTAATAATTCAGCTTGCTCTTCTAGCTGGAGATAGCCATGGTAAGGGCTAATATCAACTCGGGGAAATTTTTGGGCCGCCCGTGTGGTAATTCCTGGTTTTCCACCATAGAAGAACACTTTTTTGCTGCTTTGGTTGCGCTCAATTTCATGCAGTAGGGATTCGGCCAACTCAATGCCTGGGCAACGATCGTGGGATTCTCCGAACAATTTGAGATAGATGATGATGCCTGCGCCATCGGGAATTACCAACTCCGCTTCATCGATCGCGGTTTGTAACGAAGGATTTTTTTCCCCCATCATCAACATTTCAGTATTAAGGGTCACAACATGGGTTCCCTCACTATCTAATAACCTTTGAGCTAACCAACGACTGTAGTTGCCCATTAAATCGACAGAAGAATTAAAAACCCGATAGGAACGGGGTTTAGTGAGGGAGTAAGTTGCCATGGGATGGGGTTACATTGAGAACTTAGAATGCAAAATAAACCGAAGAAAAATCATGAGATGGACTTAACTTCAGACTATTATCATAGAACAATATAAAAATAAAATATAGAACAATAGGAATATCCAGTTCAGCCCAATGCCGATGTGCACCGGAGATAAAATGGAGCTTATTAAATACGATTAAAAAAAAGTTCAACATCTGTTGATCTTTTAGGATAACTATAAATTTCACCCGCTTCTCCTTTGAGGGATAAAGCTTTTCCCCCTAAACAATGTAAGGGAACAGTGTAAGTGTTGATGAAACGGGGGAGGATAAAGGAACAATTTTGCGGATATCTATTTCACAAAATATTTAAAATATTTAGCATATTTAAAGCCTCAAAAAGCATCAAAACTTCTCAAATTTTGATTTATTCCTAGATTTTAGAACGTGTTTAAAAAGTATCAAATATTGTGGAATCGCCCCCTAAATCCCACAATTTGGCGGACTTTATTGCTTAAAATTTAGGTAAGTTCCCCCAGACTGGGGGGCAAGGGGGGCTTTTCAAACCCATTCTCAGGATCAACGTTTAAATGCTAAACGTTTAAATGCTAATTGATGACACTCCCTAGTTTAGTTATGGCGAAAATTTGAGGGGATGCATTTGCCCTGGTTTTTTGCCAGTTTGTTGCTCTGTGCTAGTGCAACAACGTTTACGTTAAAATCAACAAGGCCTCATTGGGCCAGCATTATTACGGGAGATCTTTGGGAATGATTGACTATTTACGCCGAGCGATCGCTCTAGGCCTATCTTTGCTCTTAACTATTAGCTTTTGGGGGATCAGACCTGCGTTGGCCCAGGAGCAACAGGGGGCTAATACCTTCAATCTTCAACAGGTAATTAATCAGGTAACGGAGTTTCAACTTGATAATGGCATGGATTTTATTGTCCTAGAGGATCATTCTGCCCCTGTGGTGTCTTTTGTCACCTATGCCGATGTGGGGGGAGTGGATGAACCAGAAGGCAAAACCGGCGTAGCTCATTTTTTGGAGCATCTTGCCTTTAAGGGCACCAGTAAAATTGGTACGAGGGATTACGCCACAGAAAAGGAATTGTTAAGCCAGTTAGATCGTTTGTCCCGTCAACTTAAGCTGGCCCAAGCGATCGGGGATGAAGAACAGACCCAAACCCTGCAAGGGGAATTTAGTCAGATGGAGCAGCAGGCCAATGGCATTGCGATACAAAATGAATTTGGTCAAATTGTTGAAACGGCTGGTGGTGTGGGATTAAATGCGGCAACCTCCGCCGATTACACCATGTATTTTTACAATTTTCCCGCTAACAAGTTAGAGCTATGGATGTCCCTAGAATCTAACCGTTATCTAGATCCTGTGTTTAGGGAATTTTTTAAAGAACAGCAAGTTATCCTGGAAGAACGTCGTTTACGCACCGATAATTCTCCCATTGGTCAAATGGTGGAGGCTTTTTTGGACAAAGCTTTTACCACTCACCCCTACCGTCGCCCCGTGATTGGTTACAGCGATGACATTAGTAATCTCACTCGGCAAGAATGTGCAACTAATTCTTTTCCACTTACTACACCCCAGAAAATATTACGATCGCGATGTCGGGGATGTACAACCGAACCAAGTTAAAAAATTAGCTCGGACTTACTTTGGCCGATTAGTGAGTAAGGGTAAACCACCCCAGGTAACCACGGTGGAACCACCCCAAACTGGGATGAAGGAAGTAGATTTAGAGCTAAACTCTGAGCCTTGGTATCTGGAGGGTTACCATCGTCCTGCCCTCAACCACCCCGATAATGCCACCTATAAGATCATTGCAGCTTTAATGAGCAATGGCCGCACTTCCCGCCTTTATAAATCCTTGGTACAGGAGCAGCAAGTGGCCCTCACCGCAGAAGGGATCAATGGTTTCCCTGGAGAAAAATATCCTAATCTGTTGTTGTTCTATGCAATGATTAGCCCCACTTCTTCTGTGGATGAGGTTAGTA
Source organism: Synechococcaceae cyanobacterium RL_1_2 (assembly GCA_012033095.1). Taxonomy (GTDB): domain Bacteria; phylum Cyanobacteriota; class Cyanobacteriia; order Cyanobacteriales; family JAAUPO01; genus JAAUPO01. Next base: position 4,319 of record JAAUPO010000150.1, read on the forward strand.
AAAGTCTCCACGGTGAAATTCAGCGGTTAGTGGATGAACCCATTTCCCCCATAGAACTCGATCGCGTCAAAACCAACGCCAAGGCCAGTTTAATTCGCACCTTAGATTCAAAACAGGGCATGGCTAAACTGTTAGTAGAATACCAGGTGAAAACGGGGGATTGGCACAATTTATTTAATCAACTCACCGCGATCAAAGCAGTAACGGTGGAGGATATACAACGGGTGGCGAGGGCTACCTTTACCCCTGAAAATATGACGATCGGGAAAATCCTTAAGTCAGGGAGTACTCAACCCTAGGCCATGGACAATGAATTGACCTCAAATTCCAGGGTTGAAATTTCAGAATTTAGTCAGAGATTGCATCGTCGTAACTATGGTTTGAGCCTAACTTCACTTTGATTGGCATTAGTTTTTATTAGTTTATTAGTTTATTAGTTCCTATTTTTTAAATCCTATACATCCTATGGCTCGTTTTTTTCGTTCTTTCCCCAAATTGGTTCAGTGGTTTAGCCTTAGCACTGCCACCTTATTACTTTTGATGGGCCTTAACCAACCAGCGATCGCGGGAACTGCTAAGGACTATGACCAGATCGATTTCCCCCCCCTCAAGGAAGTCGCGATTCCCAATTACGATCGCTACACCCTAAATAATGGCATGGTGGTCTATCTATTAGAAGATCATAGATTGCCCTTGGTGAGGGGCTCTGCCATGATCAAAACTGGCGATCGTTGGGAACCAGAAACCCAGATTGGCCTAGCCCAAATTACAGGTTCCGTCATGCGTACGGGGGGAACCACCAAACATTCCGGAGATGATCTTAACCAATTACTAGAACAACAAGCCGCCACCATTGAAACCGGTATTAGTAGTAGTTCCGGGGAAGCTAGCTTCAATGTCCTAAGCGAAGATCTACCGATGGTGTTTGAACTATTTGCTGAAGTGATCAGAGAACCAATTTTCGAGCAAAGTAAAATTGAACTCACCAAAAATCAAATCAAAGGCGGTATCGCCCGGCGGAATGATGATCCGGGGGATATTGCCAGTCGCGAATTTTATAAAAAAGTTTATGGAGATACTAGTCCCTACGCCCGCACGATCGAGTACAGCACCCTAGATGCCATTTCCCGGGATGATGTGATTAATTTCTACCAAACAAATATTCAACCCCAAAACACAATTTTAGGCATTGTGGGGGACTTTAACCCTACCCAAATGAAGGATTTGATTGCCGCTAATTTTGACAATTGGCAAGGGGAAAGTTCCATGACTAAAATCATTCCCAGTGCGACCCAAGCCCACAGTAATGATTTATTTTTGTAGATCAGCCCCAATTAACCCAAAGCAACATCCTCTTAGGGCACTTAGGGGGAGAGCTTAGGGATCCCGATTATCCTAGTTTAAGTGTCATTAACGGGGTGCTCAATGGTTTTGGGGGTAGATTGTTCAATGAAATTCGCTCCCGCCAGGGTTTAGCCTATTCCGTCTATGGTTATTGGAGCCCTCAATACGATTATCCAGGTCTCTTTATCGCTGGCGGACAAACGCGATCGGAAGCTACTGTTCCCTTTATCCAATCGCTATTGAAGGAAATTAACGATCTACGGGAAAATCCCATTAGCGCGGATGAATTAGATTACGCCAAGGAATCGATCCTCAATTCCTTTGTGTTTAAGTTTCAGTCCTCTGGACAATTATTATCCAGAATCATGAATTATGAATACTATGGCTATCCCCAAAATTTTATTTTTGATTATCAACGGGGTATCAAAGCTACCACGATCGAGGATGTGCAAAGGATAGCCCAACAATATTTACAATCAGATCAATTGGTGACGGTGGTAGTGGGTAATGGCGATGAAATCAAAGAACAACTCAAACAAATCAATCCCAATTTACAAACGATCGATGTGACCATTCCTGGC
>JAAUPO010000151.1 GCA_012033095.1 Synechococcaceae cyanobacterium RL_1_2
AAAAACAGTAGTCGAAGCTATCGAAAATGCAATCAATAAACTACAGGCATAACTTTAACGTTAATAGTAGAGTCATTATTTAATTTCCTATGTAGTTCCAAAATTTTTCGTGGAGCATTTCTTCCATATCCCGCGAATAGGGCCATTGGGTTGGAAAATTTACTTGCGGATAATCTTCACAAACTGTTCTGAGAGCAATTTCCCAAGCGTCATCAAAGCTTAAGTCCCAACGACTTTTAAGACTGGGGACTTGTTTTATGAGCACTTGAAGATCGTTGCGCTGCGTACGTACAGTTCTTTCCCAACCATTAAAATCATAGGGGGAATCAACATAAATGCGCTTTAGTAGGTGTTCCAGAATAACAATTAACCTACTGATTAGTTCCTTCTTTTGGGAAATACCCAAGGACTCCACCTCCTCAATCAAGTTCTCCAAATCTAGGTGTTCAAAATCCCGCGCCTTCAGTTTGGTAACCGTATCTTCAACCCAGAGCAAAATATCCTGTTCATAAAGCAATGATGATTCCATGATTAACTTCTCCTTCTTAACACCAGCATGTTAAATGATTAAAAAATAAGCTGCCTATGGTGAGGCACATTTGGATTTCTTTCCTAAGAATAATTGTAGCTTGGGATTCTTTGCTCGATCGCAGATAAACCCCAAACACAATAGAGCAAACTTAATATTGGTTTATACCCCGATCTTTCCCTGTGTAAAACAACAATTTATATTTGCAGATAACAATGAAGTTCCCAGGGGAAAAGGTTATCATCGATGGACTTGTGATTTTATAGATAAATCTAGGATTTCATTATGAATCCCTTTCGTTTGCAGGCTCCGTTTGTACCCACTGGCGACCAACCCAGCGCGATCGCGGAATTAACCCAGTCCTTGGGGGCTAACCATAAATTTCAAACCTTACTGGGGGCTACTGGCACAGGAAAAACCTTTACCGTTGCGTCCGTAATCGAAAAAATTGGCAAACCGACCCTGGTGCTGGCCCATAATAAAACCCTGGCCGCCCAGCTTTGCAATGAGTTACGGCAATTTTTTCCCTACAATGCGGTGGAATATTTCATTAGTTATTACGACTATTACCAGCCGGAAGCCTATATTCCCACCAGTGATACCTACATCGAAAAAACCTCCTCCATCAATGATGAAGTGGATATGTTACGCCACTGTGCTACGCGATCGCTGTTTGAGCGGCGGGACGTGATTGTGGTGGCTTCCATTAGTTGCATCTATGGTTTAGGGATGCCAGCGGAATATTTAAAGGCAGCGATCAAATTAGAGTTAGGACAGGAAGTGGATCAGCGGGAATTACTCAGAAGTTTTGTGGGGGTTCAGTATGAGCGGAACGACTTGGAATTATTACGGGGCAAATTTAGGCTGAAGGGGGATATTTTGGAAATTGTGCCGGCCTATGAAGATCGGGTGTTACGCATTGAGTTTTTTGGAGATGAAATTGAAGCGATCCGTTACCTTGATCCGGTGACCGGAGAAATTTTAGAAAGTTTAGATCAAGCAAGCATTTACCCCGCTCGCCACTTTGTTACCCCCGGCGATCGCTTAGCCCAAGCCTGTAACAACATTCAATCCGAACTAGAAATACAGTTAGAATTTTTAGAGAAAGAAGGAAAACTATTAGAGGCCCAACGGCTTAAAACCCGCACAGGTTATGATTTAGAACTATTGCAGGAACTAGGATTTTGTAATGGGGTAGAAAATTATTCCCGTCATTTGGCCGGTCGGGAACCAGGGGCTCCGCCGGATTGTTTAGTTGATTATTTTCCCGATGATTGGTTACTGGTGGTGGATGAATCCCATGTCACTGTGCCCCAACTGCGGGGGATGTATAACGGGGATCAGGCCCGCAAAAAAGTGTTAATTGATCATGGGTTTCGTTTACCCAGTGCGGCGGATAATCGACCCCTCAAAGCGGAGGAATTTTGGCAGAAGGTGGATCAATGTATTTTTGTCTCCGCCACCCCCAGCGTGTGGGAAATTGAACAATCGGAAGAGCGGGTGGTGCAGCAGGTCATTCGTCCGACGGGGGTGTTAGATCCGGAAATTTTTGTGCGGCCCACCCATGGCCAAGTGGATGATCTGTATGGGGAAATTATGGAGCGGATCAAATTAGATGAAAAAGTGTTAGTGACCACCCTCACTAAACGCATGGCGGAGGACTTGGCGAGCTATTTTCAGGAGCGGGAATTGTTGGTGCAATATCTTCACTCGGAAATTAAATCCTTAGAACGCATTGAAATTTTACAAGCCCTGCGCCGGGGGGAAATTGATGTGTTAATTGGGGTGAATTTATTGCGGGAAGGTTTGGATCTGCCGGAGGTATCCCTCGTGGCCATTATGGATGCGGATAAGGAGGGTTTTTTACGATCGGAACGATCCCTCATTCAAACCATTGGCAGGGCCGCTCGCCATGTGCGGGGCCAGGCTATTTTGTACGCCGATAACCTCACCGATAGTATGAAAAAAGCGATCGATGAAACCCAACGCCGCCGGGAAATTCAGCAAGCTTACAATGAAACCCATAACATTGTCCCCACCCAAATTAAAAAAAGTGCCGACAATTCCATTTTGTCCTTTGTGGACATTACCCGTCGGGTCAATCAACAACAACTCACCGACGCGATCGCCCATAAAGAAGATATTCCCATGGATCAAGTACCGGAACTGATTGAACGCCTTAACGCCCAAATGAAAGAAGCCGCCACTAACCTCGAATTTGAGCAAGCGGCAATCCTGCGGGATCAGATCCAACAACTGCGCAAACGCTTAACCAACCATTAGCCTAAACGATCTTGATTGGTTTTCCCCTAGGATTGGGGAGCCATTACACCGTATAGGAAAATATCAGCGATACCCTCTGCCATTTCCTGTAATTCTTTGGGGGAGGCATGGCTACCAATCATGGTGTTATCGGAAAAGCCGGCGATCGCAAACATGCCCAAAAACACATGGGCTAGGATGGTGGGATTCATGCGGCGATAAACGCCCCGATCCATGGCCGTTTCAAAGAAAGCCTCCGCCACCCCCGTCATTTTTGAAATAATTTCTTCTTGGATGCGTTCCTTCAGTTCAGGATGATACTGGGCCTCAATAAAACACACTTTCATCAAGGCACTGTTATGGCGAATATTTAACATTCTGCGCCTCATCATGGTCGCGATCGCTTTATAGTTAGCCATCTCACTCAATTCCGTCAATAATTCCGTCAATAGCTCTACCCAGCCTTCCGTCGCCACTTCGACCAGGATCGCTTTCTTATTTTTAAAATGACGAAAAATAGTCCCTTCAGCCACCCCAGCTTGCAATGCTAAATCCTTGGTCGTTGTTCCTTCATAACCATGTTTAGCAAACAACTCCAATGCCGTCTCTAAAATACGATCACGGGTTGTTTCCGAGCGATCGCAATGGGTCTGTACTTGTTCCCGCGAGAGTTGATTCACCATAGTCAATCCTGGTAACTATCAATCCCTTTCATCTTGCCCCCAAACAGTATTCTTTAATACATCTTCTTCATAAAACGTGATTAGCTACTACGACCTAAGTAGGTTTTGGGCGCACGGCTTAACAAAAATTCACAGGACTTGGCTTTCAATTTACTCAATTGCCACAAGCTATTTAGGATTGCCATAGTTATAGTCAATTGAATGTAGTATGGGATGCTTGTTTGCTGCGATGGAATACTTTCAGTTCTATTTATTTCCCGTAATTATTCAAAAAGACTATATATTTAATGACATGGAATGGCATTTAAGGAGCAACAGGGGCAATCCCTGCCAAATCAAGAATTTCTGGAATTAATTCTTCTTTTTTGACTGCCATTAAATGCACCCCATGGCATAGTTGTTTGGCCTGGTGGATCTGTTCTGCGGCAATGACCATCCCTTCTTGGATGGGCTTGGAAGCTTGCTCTAGTCGTTCAATGATAGTGTCAGGAATATTAACCCCTGGAACATAACGATTAATGAATCGAGCATTTTTTGCTGATTTTAATAAAAAGATCCCCGCCAGGATGGGTTTATTACTATCCCCTGCAATTTCCTGCATGAAGCGATCGAGGCGATCAAAATCAGTAATTAACTGGCTCTGGAAAAAATCCACCCCAGCAGCTATTTTTTTATTAAAACGGGATTTTAACCCTGACCAGCTATTGGATTGGGGATCGATCGCGCCCCCCACCAAAAAGTTAGTACCCCCATCGATTAATTTTTTGTCGTTGACATCTAAACCCTGGTTGAGCTTTTGAATTAATTTAATTAATCTCACCGATTCCAATTCAAATACAGGCCTAGCCTGGGGTTGATCCCCCGCTTTGATGGGATCTCCGGTTAGGGCCAAAACATTGTTGATGCCTAGGGCCGCTGCTCCCAATAGATCCGCTTGTAACCCAAGGGAATTACGATCGCGACAGGTTAATTGATAGATGGGCTCTATACCCGCTTGTACTAGCAAACCAGCACAGACTAAGGAAGACATGCGCAACACCGCCCGACTACCATCGGTGACGTTAACCCCATGAACCCTAGTCCCTAATAATTTCCCCATGGCCACCATGGAACTAGGATCAATCCCTTTGGGGGGCATCACCTCTGCTGTAATCAAAAATTCTTGGTTGGTAATAGCGGTGGATAAACGGTGGGTCATAGTAGCAACAAATTAAAACGGGCAAAGTATTTAGATAGGAACAATCTCCCCCAGAATGGGGCCAAGGAGAGCCGAGGTAATCCCCGCGATCGCGATCGAATGGCCGAGGTTTGAAGGTCGTCATTCCCTAGGGTATGAAGTTTGTCAGATCTAGGAATGATTCAATCTCTATGGGACTAAAGGTAAGATTTTTAAGTCAAGACCAGATTAATTAACCCGATCGCCCTGGGCCCTGGGTTGAATGATTTTCCTTTTCCCTGGGGGGTTACTCTAACACCGAATAGGTAGCCAGGGTCTAGAGGGGAGGTAAGTAACCTAGGGCGGTTTTAACCCGTTGGAGGGTTTGTTGAGCAACGGCATGGGCTTTCCCCTGGCCTTCCCGTAGCACTTGGTGGAGATAACTGCGATCGTCCATTAACTCTTGGTATTTAGTTTGGATGGGTTCTAAGGCCGCGATCGTCGTATCAGTGAGGAGGGGTTTAAATTGCCCCCAACCCATTCCCGTACATTCAGCGGTTACTTGTTCCTTCGTTTTTCCCGATAGTAACTGGTACAGGGTTAAAAGATTATTGCACTCAGGGCGATCGGAATTGTCAAACTCTAACCCCCGCACGGGATCAGTTTTGCACTTTTTAATTTTTTTTGTCACCAAATCCGGTGGGTCTAATAAACTAATGCGACTCAAGTCACTGGGATCGGATTTAGACATTTTCTTCGTCCCATCAGCCAGACTCATTACCCTAGCTCCTTCTTTACGAATCATGGGCTTAGGTAGTTTTAACACCGGCTCATCCTTTACCCCAAACTTATCGTTAATTCGAAGGGCAATATCCCTGGTCAGTTCTAAATGTTGTTTTTGATCTTCTCCCACCGGCACAAAATCCGCATCATAGAGCAAAATATCCGCTGCCATTAGTACCGGGTAATCCAATAAACCAACGCTTACATTTTCCCCTTGCTTCACAGCTTTTTCCTTAAATTGAATCATCCGCTCTAACCAATTAAGAGGGGTAATGCAATTAAGTAACCAAGCTAGCTCTGCATGGGCGGTGATGTGGGATTGGATAAAAATAGTACTATGGTTGAGATCAATGCCACAGGCTAAATACAACGCCGCAATGGTGAGGGTATCCTCCGCGAGGACGGTGGGATCATGGGGCACAGTGATGGCATGGAGATCCACCACACAGAAAAAATTATCATAATTTTCCTGAACCTCCACCCAATTACGGATAGCCCCTAAATAGTTACCTAAATGAAGATTACCCGTGGGTTGTACCCCTGAAAGAACACGCTGCTTAACCATCACTAATAAAAATTTACAAAACAGTTATTGATGATAACAGTTTTCGATCGTGGGTAAATTGCTATTCCCTACCAACCTAAGGATCGTGAATTAAATAACTTAGAAATTTGTAAGGTATCCTTCAAGGGAGCGTAACCCATCGATATTTAAGTTTTAGATGTTATTAAATTCTTATTCCTAACTAGAATTGGACTTACGCCCAAGCCCCTAAATCCCCAAATTTGGAGGACTTGCTTGAACGATTGTCCCCAA
>JAAUPO010000152.1 GCA_012033095.1 Synechococcaceae cyanobacterium RL_1_2
ATGGAAATAGCGATCGCATCGGCGGGTCGTATCATCAAAGAAACCACTGCCCAAGGGGTCAAGTTAGAGGGGGCGATTCCTAGCACAATTGAAGCCATTCAGCGATTAACGGATATTGGCATTCCGGTAATGGGCCATATTGGTCTAACCCCCCAATCAGTACATCAGTTAGGTTACCGTCAACAGGGAAAAAGCGATCGGGCCGCTGAGCAACTGATACAACAAGCCCTAGCCCTAGAATCGGCGGGGGTCTTTTCCCTAGTGTTGGAGCATATTCCCACTAATTTGGCTAGGGATATTACTAGCAAGCTTTCTATTCCCACGATCGGGATTGGGGCCGGAGCGTACTGTGATGGCCAAGTATTAGTAACAGCGGATCTCCTTGGCCTATCAGAACGAAATCCTCCCTTTGCCAAGGCCTACGCTAACTTACGCCAAACCATCACTGATGCAACAACCCAATTTATTGAGGATGTTAAAAACTAAAAAATTTGGGGTAGCTCAATTGGAAGATGGGTAGCGATCGCCATTCTTTGATTTAACTTATACCAAATTGGCTTGGTTAGCACCTGCCGAATATAGGATCGTCTGTCCTATTTTATAAAATTGGTACTAGATCAAAAACCCCCCAAAGTTTGATAGGGTTTTGGGGGGTTAAATTCTAAATTCATGCTGATTGAAGGGCAAAGCTAATTAGGAGTGCAATTATCTTGAGCAATACTAGCTACATTAGTATAGCCTTCGTAGTTACCAGTTTTAATTAACCCTAATGGATTAGATACCACAATACATTTTTGGTCGTAGGCATTAATTTGATCGCCATTTTTTGTGTAGATCACAAAGATCATCTCACCGCTGTCAAGATTATTACCCGTTTCGCCCTTAAAATTAAACTGAAATGAATTGGTATCGGTATTTTTGGTGGGTGCATAGCTCATCAACACACCGTCCATGACCCTTGACCCTGTCACTAGGCAACCTTCCCCATCATCATCATCGGTATCGCCATTATTATCTGCAATTGTAATTTCCCCTTTGGAATTGGCAGTATCAGCTGCAGGTAAAAACACGCGACAATTTTGGCCCCGTTTGATCGCTTCCCGTTGGGCTTCTTGCAATGATCCTTTTAGTTGAACTTGGGCATCTTTGATCCGGTTACGCTCGACTAATCCCAAAAAACTGGGGGTAGCAAGGGCCGCCCCTATCCCAATGATGATAATTCCCACAAGGATTTCAATGAGGGTAAAACCTTGGTCAATGGATTGTTGTTTAGGCATGAAACTACTTTACTCCGGCAATAATTCTAATATAACCCTAGTTAGTAATAATGATGTCCCCCGTGATAACAATCACATTCTGGTTAGGTTTTAATTACAGTTTAGGTCTATTTTTGGGCATGACCTAACGTTCTTCATCATAATCTGACCACCTAGTTTCTTCAGGATAACATTTATTCCCTTAGCCATCAGCCCGATCGCTTAGACCGAGCTGAATTCCCAAAAAATCAGGACTTACGCAAAAATTTTGATTCTGTCCTGGGAACCATGATGTTTGGGGACGTTTGGGGACAGTCGTTCAAGCAAGTCCCCCAAATTTGCGGGATTTAGGGGGCTTGTGCTTAATTCCTAAAAAATGATCGCCCTAAAAACGAAGCTTAAAGCGATCATTATCAAACTTAAATTACCCCAAATTACCCCATTATTTTTTACGGAGTAACAGCATTAACCAAGAACAATAAACAAATCATTAAAGTCATAATCACTGATCCCAACGCCTGCGGGTAAGTCCTCAAAACCAAAGACATTATCCCCAAAGGACTTAATATGGGCCGTGCCATCGGGGTTCGCCGCTCCATAGCTAAAATAAGCCACGGAATGACTACTTACATTAGCGGCCGTTGCCCCTTCATTGGTGGGGTTTACTTGCAGGAATTGGGCTACCCGTTGGGTAATATCCCCTGTGTAGTTATCGGCATTAACAATAATAAAGGGCGCGTAGAACTGGCCCGTCTTAAAGAGATCAAGGTTGAAGTTCGCCGTGGGAGTACTGCCGCCACCCCCGGTAAATATGATATTAGGATCAACACGGTTTAAGGCATTAGCCGCATAACCTTCATCCCCAGGCTGATAGGTAACCCCACCGGCAGTTACGGCTCCGGTCAGATCATCCACTTGGTAGAAGCCCACGACATTAAAGAATTTAGCGTCTGTGCGTTGGGAGGCATTAAGGGCAGCAGCTTGAATGGTTGCGAGATCAATGGCATTGGCCGGTGCTTGGTAAACCAGTTTATCTACCACTTGACTAAGGTCAGCTCCTTGGGCGGCGGCCTCGGCTCGAACCGTCTCGGAAAGAATCCCATCCCCATCTAAAATTGGGAACACTTGATCTGGAGCGATCGCGTTAATCAATCCCGTTTGGCTATCAAACTGATCTTCCGCCCCAACATAGGTAAGCTCAAGGTTAATTGTTTGTTCCTTGAGACCATCGGTGATGGTATAGGTCAAACTATCAGTACCGATAAAGCCACTCAAGCTAGGAGTATAGGAAAGGGATTGATCTCCGGTAATGGCCACAACACCATAGAGACCACTCGTAATAGCACTAATAAGAACCGTATCACCATCGTTGTCAGTGAGCTGACTACCAAGATCAATTAGATTATTATCCGTAGGAACGAGGGTAAAGGTACTAGGCCCAGTGGGGACATTATCATTAACGTTAGTTACATCAATGGTAAGGGTTTGGGTGGCAGTATTTCCCGCTAGATCCCTAGCTTGGATTTCGACGATATAGGTATTACTATCGCCAGAATCTGAACCTTTCGGAGCTTCAAAGTCAGGGGCATCGATGAAGCTGAGTTGATTATCGCTCAGCACAAACAGATTGGCATTAATTCCCGCCAGAATGAAGGTAATATTTTGCTCCTCATCCACTAAGTCTTCAGCGGTTAGGGTAATAACCTCAGCTACATTTTCAGTGAGGCTAACACTAGGATCTGAAGTAATTTCAGGGGCGGTGGTATCTTGAACAGTGACGGTTTGGGTTCCAGTGGTTTGGTTTCCTAGGTCGTCGACGGCGGTCCAAATCACATCGGTAGTGCCAAGGGGAAATTCGGTTGGGGCATCGTTGATGATGGTAACATCGGTATCCACATCATCCGTGGCCGTAGCTGAGCCAAGGGTTGCGGTGGTTCCCGTCGCTGAGGTTGCTTCTACGGTGACATCACTAGGGACAGTGAGGATAGGGGCGGTGGTATCTTCAACGGTGACGGTTTGGGTTCCAGTGGTTTGGTTTCCTGTGTCATCAGTGGCGGTCCAGGTCACATCGGTAGAGCCAAGGGGAAATACACTTGGGGCATCGTTGGTGATAGTAACGTCGGTATCCACATTATCCGTGGCTGTGGCTGAACCAATGGTTACGGTGTTGTCTGTCACTGAGGTTGCTTCTACGGTGATATCACTGGGGATAGTCAGGATAGGGGGGGTGGTATCATCATCCGTCGGATCGTTGGCAACCGTTATAGCAATATCCTGGATGATAGTGTTACTGCCATCACTAACCTGTACCTGAACTATGTACACGTTGTCGGCGTTTCCGTCCCCTGGAATTTCAAAATCTGGGGCAACAATAAAGCTTAATTCACCAGTGCTGTTATTGATTGTAAATAAACCATCATCAGCTCCATTCCCAGAAATGGAGTAGGTTAATGTTTCATTTTCTGGATCCGTTACCTGAAATGTATCTACAACAGTTAAACCTTCTGTAAGGGAAAGTGTATTGCTAGTAATAGAAGGAGCTTTATTGATAGTGAGTATCACATCATTGCCATCGCCGCCCTGATAACTTATTGACCAAAGTTCATTGTTAAAGTTAATGAAAGAACCTTCCGCTAGGCCTGCAAAGGTTCCAGTGACCCCATCAGTATCATCATTGCTAATCAGGACTACGGAGTCGCCGGCCATCGTGGTAGGGATCGCTCCCGATAGAGCCAAGGTCGCGTTACCTAAATTGATGGTGCCGCTTACTTGTAGTTGATCATAGTCAGTGCCAGGGGTTGTAGCACTATTAATTGTTGCGGTAAAAGTATCTGTAGCATCTAGCACTACATTTCCTGTGATTTGGGTAATATTGGAAGTAACTCCTACCGGGGAAAAGATGCCTTCAGCACTCACGGTGCTAGTGGATTGAATCGTTATGGTATTTGTGCCGCCTTCTAGGCCAGTTACGGTCATCGCTCCACCCGCGATCGCTACAGGATCAAGAAAAATACTTGCATTTATATCCACAGCCCCTGTGCCGTTTTGGGTGTCCCCGATCGTGATACTAGAGAAGCCATCTTGTATGCCTCCTAATTCATTCCCATTGAGATTAAATCCACCTGATGCACTATTTCCAATACCGATCGTGCTAGCGGTATTCTCTGGCTTGAGGGTGAGAGTCCCCCCATTGGTGGTCGAAAATACGACAATTCTACCGAATGCATCAGTGTTGATGTTGTCGGTTGTAACAATAATATTGCCAGTGTCTGTTTGAAGAAAACCGGGTCCCCCATCACTACCAACTCCAATGCCTCCTAGACCATAACCTGTCACATTCAGGTTACCGGTGATAGTGTAAAGGGAACCCGCTAATTTTACTGCTGCATCATACTGACTATTTGCGACGGCTGTCCCAATGATTGATAGATTACCACTTCCTGTTACAGCAACGGACGAATCAAGACTAATGTCAACACCATCTTCTGCCTGGGAATAGCCAGTGATTGAAATATCTCCGTTAGCTGAAGTTACGGTTCCTGATATTTGTGCCCCTTGGGACTCATCAAAGGCTACATTAGCCACCCCTGTCCCTTCGATGGTAATTGGGCTAGTATCGGTGGAGGCAATGCTACTATCTTTGTCTAATAGAACCCCATCATTTACCGTATTACTATAACCAAACAAGCTAATAGGGCCAGTGGCTGAGCTAATGGCACTAGCGTTCGACCCATCATTAGTTCTAATCCGCAAGCCGCTACCCGTTGCAGTACCTGTATTTGCATTAATGGGAGTTGTGCCTGTACCACCGATGAGGGTCATGGCCCCACCTACGGTAGTTAAGCTGGAATTAAGCAGGGAAAGTGCGGTATTACCTGTTAGTTCAATAGTATTCGTTCCGGTGGTGGTTATTTTTGTACTATTGACATTGAGCGTATCCGTGACGATGGACAAATTGCCAGCTAAATCGACAGTACCATTGCCTAAATTAATTGTGACTTGATCCGTTCCATCTTGGGTATTGAGGCTAATATCCCCTGTAACAGCAGAAACTGCCACCTGTACTGTGTTGCCATCAACTTGAGTCAGGCCAATTCCTTGAAGGGCGTTGTTGGCATCCGTAATAACTAAAGCTCCGTTATCCAAAGTAATAGTCAGTTGCTCTGATAACCCGGAAAGTGCGTTCAGAGTCAAGTTGCCATTTTGGTCTAAAAGAATGACGCTAGCTAACTCAAATGCTCCAATATCTACCGCCGTCCCAACAACGCGATCGAAGTCCATTCCCCGTTGATCGGTGGTTAAGTTATTTGGATTAGCTCCCGCATCGATCGCTGGAGAACCATCAACTAGGGCGTAGGTTTGGGTCGGGCCGCCATTATCAGCTAGGGTAAGATTGATAATCTCGGCTATTGGCGTTGGATTTGTTCCATCGGAAGTAGCAACAATGTCAGAACTAAGGGTTACTAAATTTGTAAAACCAGCCGCAGCACTATTTTTTTCGCTATTTCCAAAGATGTTATTGCCGAGAGACGTTAAATTAGCGGCACCATTGATCTCACCACCATTAGCCGAAACAATACTACTCTGAATTGTTGCCGATGCACTTCCCCCAATAAATAGTGCGAAATCACTACCATCTCTGGAATTTTGAGCAAACGTACTATTAACAATAGCTGCTGTGCTAGTTCCGTCCAGCCTTAGAGCACCACCACTACCAAGACTACCGCTAGGCTTATTGTTACTAAAAGTTGATTGAATGATATTCGCATCACCACTATTAAGCGTAACTCCAGATCCAAATCGTCCTAAATTATTTGAGATCGTGCTACCTGTTATTGTTAATGTTCCAATAGAATGAAGGAGTGCACCAGTATTATAAGCTTGACCGCCGCTTATTGTGCTGTTGGTAATAGTTAAATCTTCCCTGTTGGTAATATTTCCT
>JAAUPO010000153.1 GCA_012033095.1 Synechococcaceae cyanobacterium RL_1_2
GGAAATTTCACCCCAGGATGCGGGCAAGGGGGGCTTTACAAACATCCTCTTAGGAGGAGGAAGTATTGCCCTAAACTTTGAGTCTGATCATTGATCGCTACTGGTAGATTAGTGCTTTGCGAGTCCCATGTTAAGGCTGTGCTTTTTGCCATTGGGCAATGTTCCAGGTGCGGGTATCCCAGGGGGTGAGGTTGACCCCTTGGAGTTGTTTACTGACCCCCACTACTTCCGCTCGGTGAACGAGGGGCATCAAGGCGTAATCATTGATCAATAGATCGTTGAGGGCTTTAAATAGCTCGGCCCGGCGATCGGGGTTAAGTTCTACTTTGACCTGTTCCCAGAGGGCATCATATTCTGGGTTGCAGTAGCGGGAGTAGTTATCCCCAGTCCAATTATTTTTTGGTTGGGGGGGCGCGATCGCAAAGATAATCTTGAATGTAGGAACTGGGATCGGGGTTGGTGTTGCCGGTGGTGAACATTTGCAGATCGGCGTAAAAATGTTCTACGGTATCGGTACTAGCGGGATCACTAGAAAACATGATGGTGGCATCAATGCTTTTTAGTTCCACTCCTATCCCGATCGATTGCAAACCTTGTTTTACAATTTCTTGGGTCTTTTGCCGTAGGGGATTGACGGAGGTTTGAAAGACAATTTCCATTTCCCGACCATCCTTGTCCCGAATGCCGTTGTTATTACTATCTACCCAACCGGCTTCGTCAAGTAATTGTTTAGCGCGATCGAGGTTAACCGTCCAGGGTTTATCTGGGGCTGCATATTGGGGAGGGGCCAGTAAAAAATTAGTACCGATTTTACCGGTTACACCGTAAAGGTTATCGCTGATAATGGCGCGATCGATCGCTAAACTAAACGCTTCCCGCACTTTCCGCTCCGTCAAAAAAGGATGGGGAAATTTAACGGTGGCCCGTTCTTCTGGGGAACCAGTGGGGGGGTTAGGGTCAGAGAAGTTAAATAAAATCCGTTCCATATTGCCCCCAAACACCGTCACCACATCCCCTTTGCCCTGTTCTGCCAAGGAGTTTAACACGGGAGCTTCCACCTGCAAATTGTAAGCAAAATCCGCATCCCCTGTTTGGAGTACCGCCCGCGCCGCTGAGGTGGCATCCCCGCCCCCCTTCAGTTCAATGCGTTCAAACCCTAAGGTTTTCGCTTCTCGGTAGTGGGGGTTAGCTTTATAAACCACCATATCCGAGGGTTTAAATTCTTTCACCCGATAGGGCCCGGTACCGATGGGCATTAGGTTAGTCGGAGCCGATCGCAGTTTTTCCCCCATAAAGTCTTCAAAGCCGTGGCGGGGAAGGATCACCCCCTCTTGACTCACAAAAATGGTAAACCAGGCGGGATTAGGTTCCGTAAAATTAATTTTGACCGTATAATCATCGATCGCTTCTACACTGCTGACGAGTTCGTTACTGGTGGCCAAGGCCCCGGCCTTAGGATCACTAATTAACTCGTAGGTGAACACCACATCATCGGCGGTGAACTCTTCCCCATCAGACCATTTAACCCCTTGCTTTAGTTTCCAGGTTACGGACTTACCATCAGCGGCCGGCTCAGGAATACTCTCCGCTAACACCGGCATTAATGCCCCCGTTTCATCAAAGGTGGCTAAGGGTTCGAGGGTAATGCGGCTCGCTTCGGAATCTTTGTAGCCAGTGGAAAGGTAGGGGTTGAGGATGCTAGGGGCTTGCCAATAGAGCAATTTGAGGGTTTTGGTGTCCGTCGTCGTTGTGGTTTGGCTATTACCATCACTAGCTGATGGGGGGTTACAACCGGCCACGCAACCACAGAGCAACAATAGGCAGAACAATTTTTGGTAGGAAGAGAAGCGATCGCGCACAGATTTAAGAGGGATTTAAAGAGGTTAATTTTAAAGGGGTTAATAATGCAAAATTTTAACTGTTGCATTGTAACGCCATTCCCTTCGTATTTTCTGGCCACCATCAAACTAAACCCATCGTTTTTAATCGGAACTTTTAATCGCAACGTGGTAGGTTGCGCTTGCATATAGGTCTGCATATAGGTCATTGCTATTTGCCATATATTTTCACTCGCTTCACCCACCCTACTTTATAATCTTTCCCAAAAATCGAGTTGCCACAGGCAACATTGACAAAGGGAAAGAAGTGAACAAGTGTACTAGAGAGTTCTGGAGCTAAGACAAAGGCGAAAACCCCCGTACCTGAAGCGATCATCGGGATTACACCAGTAACGAACAGCAGAACGACAGTTCCTAGGGTAGTAGTACCAAGAACCGCCGCGCAGCAGCTTACTCTCGGAACTAGTACTAATGTATGCCTTTTGTGTTCTAGGTCGGTTGTAATTATTTACATAATCATCCTCGCACCATTCCCAAAGGTTACCGTGCATATCATATAAACCAAATCCATTGGCTGGAAATATGCCGACTTCTGTTTGTTTTTTTCCGATATGTTCCTTTTTTGCCTTCTCCGTAGGTGTAATCGCTGTTGTAGTTAGCCACATCCGTACCTAGGGTTTCTCCATAATAGAATGGTGTATCCGTACCGGCTCTACAAGCATATTCCCATTCGGCTTCGCTGGGTAAGCGGTATTGTTTACCGGTCTGTTGATTTAATTTCTTGATAAACTCCTGACACATATTCCATGACACCGAATCCACTGGGTAATTATTGCCATTTTTGAAGTCTGATGGATTAGACCCCATTATCTGCTGCCATTGCCCTTGGGTAACAAGAAATCGCCCTAGGTAAAATTCTTCGGTGATACTGACTGAATCTTGAGGCCCTTCATTCTTATTTCGTTCAGCTTCTCCACTGGGGGATCCCATCTTAAATATCCCTGTGGGGATACGCACCATTTCTAATGTCACCCCATTCCCCAATTGCTCAATAAATCCCTCCACTTGCAAGGATTTAGATTGAAGTTTGAAAACTATTTCATTGCCAAAGCCCAAAAACCTATCTTTTTCCATTCTTCTACCAACTGAGCAGTTTGGCATTTAAAAAATGTCTTTTTTACTGGCGTGCTTGGTTGGCGTTGGGATTTGGGATTAGCCGGTTGAGAGGCCCTTACTTTAGGAGGAGGATTTTTTTTCTTTGTAGGGGAACTCGCTACTGTCCCTTGCGGGATCTCAATCATAGCTAAGTCTGCCATAACTTGATCTGCTGACTGATAACGTTGCCCATGTTCCCATTGCAATAAACGATCCAGCACCGTCCGTAACCCACCGGAAATCTTGATCCCCGGAGAAATTTGTTGCTGCCATTGCTCCACCCATTTCGCTCCACTCAGGGCACACAAAGGCCCCGGATCTTGGTTGGTCAATAAATGAAAACAAGTAACCCCCAGACTATATAAATCCGTAGCAGGGTATGTTTTTAGCTCGATCATTTGTTCGTAGGGTGCGTAACCTAGGGTATAGATTTTTGTGCCAGTTTTCGCTGAGCCCACCATCTCCTTTGATGCTCCAAAATCAATCAACACATATTTTTGATCCGATGCACGGCGAATAATATTTTGGGGTTTAAGATCTCGATGGATCACTCCTTTTTCGTGGATAAATTGCAGTACCGGCAATATATTTAATAAAAACTTTTTAACCTCGTCCTCACTCCAAGCAATACCAGGGGATATTTTATCTAGGGGTTGGCCATCGATAAACTGCTGGATTAAATAAAAGAGCTTGTTGGGGTTGGGGTGATGCTGCTCTGCAAAAAAACCTAATAATGCGGGAATTTGGGCGTGTTCCCCTAATTCTTTGAGTTGTTGAGCTTCGCGCTGAAATAATTCCTTAACTTTTGTAAATTGGGCTGTGCTAGCGGTGTTGCCAGCGGCCCCTTGGGGAATTAACTGCTTAATCACACATAAACTATCTAGGCTATCGCGATCGCTGGCCAAATAAGTCCGGCCAAATCCCCCTTCATCGGACAATAACGTAAGCGGTTGATACCGATTACGAAGATATTCAATTAAGCCTTGACCGCAACTATTACAAAACTTATTGCCGGTGGGGTTAAGGGGCTGTTCACAGCGGGGATTAAGACAGCAGATAGTTTGGTTCATTATCTGGATTGGTAGGATCTATGCCCCCATCATAAATAATCATGATCGTATCAGCATCAATAAATATAATCCCTTGCGTCTGTGATGCTACGCCACAGTAATGGGTCAATTTTCATCAGCCCCTATATTAACAATGCCACTGATTTCCTCAGGATCCTTGATCCCTAGGAAATCGGTATAACTAGAGCGATCCTAAATAGATTGTGGCAATTGAGTACATTGAAAGCCAGGTCTAGTAAGGATCTTGATGTTATTACCTCGTTAGGACTGCTATAGAGCGATCGCGCTAAGGACTCAACAACAGAGGGCGTTATGTCCCAACCACAAAATTAACCAAACTTTTTCGGCACCACGATCACTTTTTTTAATTTTCGGCCTCACCTAGATAGGATTGAGCTGCATCCTTCGCTAGAGCTTCTAACTCATCCTTAGCAATATCCGCACTAACCTCAATGGTAGCCCGCTTTTTACCCATCACCTGAATTACGATGGTAATTTCATCCACCACCAAGGCCGACTCATCCCATTGAGGGAAAGCCTGGTGATGGACAGAAAGGGTTTAGCGATCGCAGCCCATAATTCCTCACCGAGATGGGGGGCAAAGGGGGCAATCAATAAAATGAGGGTCTCGATCGCTTCTTGATAGACGGGGGAACCATACAATTTACTATCCTTGATGGCATTACTAAGGATCATTAACTCCGAAATAGCGGTATTAAATTGATAATCCCCGGTGAGGTCTTCCGTAATATTTTTGATCGCGGTGTGGATGGCCCGCCGTAAGTTTTTTTCGTCCTTCGATAGGGGGGCGGCTTCAGTGGTGGCAGGAATTTGTTTGGCAGCATAGTCCTGTACCAAATTCCACACCCGATTTAAAAAGCGAAATTGACCTTCCACGTCTGCATCATCCCACTCTAGATCCTTTTCTGGGGGGGCTTTAAACAGGATAAACATCCGGGCGGTGTCGGCTCCATATTTACCCAATACGGCCTTAGGATCAACGCCGTTGTACTTGGATTTGGACATTTTCTCAAAGGAAGTAATCAAGCGATCGCCGGTGGTCTGTTCCACGTAATAGGTTACCGTTTCCCCATTCACTTCCTCCTTGCGGGCTGTCACTTCTTCGGGGGTTAAATATTTGCCCGTGGTGGGATGTTTATAGGCGTTGGCCTGAACCATACCCTGGGTTAACAACCGTTCAAAGGGTTCATCGATGGCATGTAAACCGCGATCGCGGAGGGCTTTAGTAAAAAAGCGGGAATAGAGTAAGTGTAAAATAGCGTGTTCAATGCCCCCCACGTACTGATCCACCGCCATCCAATCATTCACTTTGGCGGGATCAAATACCTGCTCGCTGTTTTGGGCATCGGTGTACCGTAAAAATACCAAGAGGAATCAATAAACGTGTCCATAGTATCGGTTTCCCGTTTTGCAGGTTCGCCACAACTAGGACATTTGACATTAACCCATTCCTCTACTTGAGCCAAAGGAGATGCACCTTTTCCTGTAAATTCGATATTTTCGGGTAATTTTAAAATCCGATTGTTAAATGTAGGCAACCACGTCATAATCCCTTGTTCTACCATCACAAACAAAAAGGCACTCGCCAAAAAGACAATTACCAAAAGTTTGGTTAATAACTTACCCATCTGAGCCATATCTTCGGCCAAATTTGCCCCAGGAATCTCGTTGCCCTCGTTGAAATCTGCAAACAAAAGAAACAAAAAAGACAAAGCAGCTAACGCCGACAGCAACCAATATACGTTTAGCCATGCATCGGGATTTGAATCGCTATTAAAGGCAGGAAATAAAAAGTAGGCCAAAGCAATGCCAACCATGAAGAATCCTTCAATGGAGCTCATGAAACTGTTGTGTTCTTTGGCGTTTGAGGTTAACAACCCAATGGCGGAATAAACCGAAACCTTTATAAATGCAAATGCAACACCAACCGAAGCGAATAATAACTTAGCAGCCCAAAAGGAATTGCCAAAAATCATACCGATACACGCCACGGCTACAAGTGCCAACGCAAAAAGCATGGCTTTTTTGTAACCAATGCGGGGTAAAAAAGAAGCAATTAAAAAGGAAACGAAGGCGATTGGCATATCTTTGAAGAGTTCGAGCGTACTTGCC
>JAAUPO010000154.1 GCA_012033095.1 Synechococcaceae cyanobacterium RL_1_2
CTAGATTTATCTTTCCTTAGTGGCGCAGAAAAGTCCTGAAACCCGCTAAACTCGTTGTTTTCAAAAATGGAAATTATCAGATTTTTAACGACAGTTAAGGCTTTTGACTTATAGTACATTTGTTCGTTTTCGATTCGAAAAAGTTTTCTGCACCACCAAGCTTATCTTTCAATATACTCAATTTTCACAAGCTATTTAGGATTGCTATATTAAAGAGCTTTCCCTAGGAAGCTAGCAATAATTGTGCGAAATTTAGAATTGCATCAATGATCAAATAACCTACTATTTGCGTATTTTCCCCAAGCCAGGCCGTAACTTCTGTATTGACGCGATCCTCAAGGACTAAACGTATCTCCTCTTGATAATTACTATGGTCTAAATTAGTCAAAATAATATCATTAACGACAAAACTTTTACTGCCCAAAATTGGTAAATTAACGGCAACTTCAATGCCAGTAATAGTTAAATTTTCAATAAAAAATCTTTATTATGGGATTTTTTTTGATCCTGGTTTTTGAATTTTGGTTGCTGGGAAAGCATTTGCTCCAGGTTAATCGATGGAGGAAGATACTTAATATCAAAATTAAGCTTAACTCCCTCAATAGTTAAGCTACTAATTTCAGTTTGCTCTTGGGAAGTTAAATTTTTAGAACTAATTTCCAAGTTGGAAATATAAGCTAGATTTTCACTTTCGTAATTAGGATCATTTTTAATAATGCAGTTTTGAATGAGCGTTCTACTACTAAATAAGCTACTATCAACAACCTCACATTCAGTGTCAGTTCCTAATCTAACTTCAATACTTTCTTCGAAATATGCCTTGATGGATTGATCTCGGTAATTATCAAAAAATACCCCTCCAATCCCTATCAATACTAATCCACATAGCCCTCCCCCTAAAGCCAAATATTTTTTATTCATGGCGATCGCTAAATACTCTGATTATGTTGATGAATTAGAATTAATTTGATTATTAATATCATTAAATAATATTAATTCAAATTCTAATTTACCCGATGTGATCTTAATGTATATGTTTAACTTAATTAACATAAAAAGCAAATTAATCTTCGGAGAAAACTCAAGCATAAACCGAATAAGTTGGCTTTACTTCCATCATATTAATGAGTTTAGCCATTGATAATGATTGATGGCATTGTTTGAGATCGAGATTGATTTCTAGGGCTACCAATGGATCTAACCCCCATCCAGTGAGCTAGGGGGACATTTCAACTATCCTGGCCGGATAACGCCATCCTATCTCCTGATTTTACTTAGGACTTACGCACAAGCCCCCTACATCCCCAACGAGGGTGGACTTACTTGAACGATTATCCCCAAATACCCTGGTTTCCAGGAGAGAATCAAAATTTTTGCGTAAGTCCTCTCACTTAACTTTCGACAGCACAAAGAGACTGCCCTCCCCTCCTCGACCAATGCGAAAATTATGATCAAGGTAGGTAATATCCAAGTAAGGAATGCGCTGACCCCGTGGTAACTCTGGCACGGCTTTGACTAGGTTAAACCCCAACGCTGTTGTTTTGAGTAATTGCTCGGCCTTAAATTGTCTTTCGTTAAAACGCACATAAATTCTTTGATCGCTGAAGAGGGGATCGGCAGCCACCGCAAATTTAGCCCCTACCCGCACCAAACCAGCGGCCAAACCCCACGGATGACTAACTTGGGCCACATTGGCAAAGGATTGGGTAGCCACATCAATGATTTGTTGTACCGAACCAACGGTTAAACCTAGGGGTAAACCCGCAAGTCGTCTGATTTCCCTGGCGGTGCTGTAATGTAATTGCCAACTACCATTAAGAAGATCGATCGCGGTGTCCAGGGGACGGGGGTTAGGGTTAAATACTTCCAAACGGGCCACTAACGCCAGTAATGCTTGGTTTAACTCTGGACTAACATCCAGATCGGTGAGGGGCCTATCTGGGGAAATGGCTTGTTGTTCGTACCATGGACGAAGTTTAGCAAAAATTCTTCTTTTAATGCGATCGCGGAATCTGTTACAGGAACCATGGGGGATGCTCTCAACTCAATAAATGCCATAAAAATAGCTACCGTCACCGTTAGTATAAACGGAGCAACAGTAGCTTGGTGGTTAGGGATGGTTATCTAGGTAATCAAGAGCAATCTAATGATCAATCCATTCACATAGATAAACAAGCCATAAATCCCATTAGGCATTGGAAGACTCATTCAGTCTTTTCAAGAAGCCCTGGACTTGGGTGATGGCCACAGGAGCGATATTAAAAGCAGCCCAAGCAGCAGCAAGTCCGAGGGGAGCAAAGACAAGAAGTAAACGAAAATCCATAGCTACTAACTTTCTCCAGAGATGGTATTTATATTTGTTTGTTAAATTTGGTTTTATTGTAGATTCTAGCCACTGTAGAGGCAAGAAAATTATGTATTCTTTGCTATTACCTACTTGAAAGTTTAGCCAAACTTATTCAAAATTGCTTAGTATCGGACAAAAAATCAAAAACAGAATGCTAATATCGGTTGTAAGATTTACTAGATAAGGCTTTTGGGCTTGTTAGGCTAAATCCTTGCAGGGAAAACATTGCAAGCTTTTTGTCCTAGTAGTTAGTCAAAATGGTTCAAAATTTAGTAGTCCGATACAAGTAAGGATTAGGAAGATTAAACCCCTTGATAATCAATTATCCTGGGTCTAAATATCCTCACACCTTTAGCACTACCCAAAATTGTATCGATTAACTAAACCCCAGATCCTGACTTTTGCCGGCATGGGCTAGGGCTAATTGATGGTACTTACGGGCATGGTGGATCAAACCTTCTGCTTGATCATCAGGGATTTTTTTACTATTTTTGCCGGAATCCCCATCACCAGCGATCGCGGCGGCACATTTTTCGTCACCACTGCCCCAGCTCCAATGATACAGCCAGCCCCCACATTGACCCCATCTAACACGATCGCGCCGATCCCCACCAAAGAACCCCGACCAATATGGGCTGAATGAATTACTGCCCGATGGCCAATGGTAACAAAATCCTCCAACACCGTTGGTTTTCCAGGATCCCCATGGAAGATCGCCCCATCTTGAATATTGGCATACTCTCCTACTACAATTTTTTCCACATCTGCCCGTAGGATGGCTCCATACCAAACACTACTCCCAATCCCAAGGGTTACATCCCCCAAAATGGTGGCATTGTCAGCAACAAAACTAGCTTGAATTAGATTGGGTTTAGGCCAAGGGAATTTAGTCATAACTGGAAAAAGAGGGTTTGTTTAAATCAAAGATGAACATTTAGGAGAAAAATTTTAAGCAAGTCTATTTAGTGGACTTTGCTGCAATGCAAGGTGAAAATTTTTAAAGAAGTATATGTAGCGAGATTTTAAAAACCGATCCATTTTTAAATTTATCCCTAAATTAACCAATGTCATTTAGAACATGGTTGAAAAGTATCAAATGTTTAGGACTTACGCCCAAACCCCCTAAATCACCCAAATTTGGGGGACTTTATAATAATTTCTCAGGAATTTCTCCCCCAGAATTGGGGGCCGGGGGGCTTTATAAATCAGTTCTTAAACTATTAACTGAAGTAAGAATTAACGCTATTAAGCCTCTTTGCCCTTGAGCAACTTTACATTAACCAAAGGAGAACACCGCATCATTGAAGTCATAATCACTAATGCCCACTCCCGCCGGTAAATCCTCAAATCCGAAGACGTTACCACCAAAGGATTTAATGTGGGCAGCGCGATCGGGGTTAGCAGCCCCAAAGCTAAAGTAAGCCACTGGTAAAGTGTTGTAATTACTGGCGGTAGCTGCCTGGTTACCAGGGTTTGCACCCAACAAGCCAAAGAAGAAAGAATAAGCTTGATTAACGGTGCCACTATAGTTGCCTCCATTAGCAATCACAAAGGGAGCATAATACTGGCCATCTAGGGGTGCATAGAACGCAGTGCCCGCCGGCAAGGTGTTGCTGGAGCTACCTCCAACCCTAAAAGCAAAGGTAGGAACGGCATTACTTAATGCGACTTCCGTATAGCCATCGTCCCCAGGGTTAATCACATTGCCATTGCTATCCCTAACTGCTCCAGTCAGGTTATCTAATCGGTACAGACCGATCAAATTATTGAAGCTGGCATCTGTTTGACTTAGGGCATTGGCCAGGGCTGCAATCACCGCGTTACGATCGGTATTGGCTAGGCGTTGATAGGCAATCCCATCGACTAAACCATTGACAGCAGAAGCACCAAAACCAGGAGCAGACCTATCATTCTGGATAACTGCCAGTAAGCTAGGGTTTGCATCGGCGATGGGAATAACTTGAGCTGGTGGCACACCGATAGTAGTGGGCTGGGAAATAATTTGACCCACGTAGTTAAGGGTCAAGTCAATGATGGATTCATTTACCCCATCGCTCAAGGTATAGGCAAAGGTATCTTGGCCGACAAAGGTGGGATCGTTGGGGACATAATTCAACGTCTTTTGGTTACTGTTAATGGTCACCGTACCGGACTGGGCACTACCCACCGCCACGATCGTGACATCATCCCCTTCTAGATCCACTACTGGATTACTACCGGAGAATAGATCAATGGTGGTTTGGGGCTGTGTCAGCGCGGCAGTACTGGGCCCAGTAGGGGCAATGTCATTAACGTTAGTTACTTGAACCGTAATGGTTTGGGCACTCGAAACCCCTTGGCTAGCATCCCGGGCTGTGACCTCAAAGGTATAGGTATTGCTATCTTGATTGCTTCCACCCCTGGGAGTTTCAAAATCAGGAGCTTGACTGAAACTAATAATCCCTTGGCTGCTAACACTAAATAAATCAGCATTAATTCCGGCTAAAACAAAAGTGACCGCCTCATCTTCAGGATCGTCAGCTTCGATGCTGCCAACGGTGGTTACATTTTCCGCGACGGTAAACGTATTATCGCTAATAATGACCGGCACATCATTAATCGGATTAACGGTGATGGATACCACTTGGGAGGGTGCGGCTTTGGGGTCTGGGGAACCATTGGTAATGGCATTATCGATCGCGTTGATCGTTAAATTAGCCACCCCAAAACCATCGTCTCTGATGGTATAGGTTAAAGTTCCACTAGCATCGATCGCGGGAGTCACCGCGAATAAAGTGTCGTTATCAGTGGTAAGGGTAAAGGTTAAAGTTTGACTCGATTCATTGCTAGATCCTGGATTAATGGATACGAAATTAGCAACGGTTTGAGCACCGGCATCCTCGTTAATGGCCTGATTTCCACCTACGATAAAACTAGGAGCATCATTAACTTCCGTCACCGTTAACGTAATGGTCTGGGTTAGTGATTTGGGATCAGCGGAGCCATTGGTGGTGCCATCATCGGTGCCAGTAATCGTTAACGTCGCAGTACCGTTTCCATCATCGACGGTGGTGTAGGTCAGAGTGCCATTACTATCGATCGTGGGAAGTACGGAGAACAAACCATCATTATCAGTGGTAACAACAAAGGTAATGGTTTGACCACTTTCATCCGCTGCCCCTCCTGGATTGGGAGTGGTAATGAAACCGGATACCGTTTGAGCACCGGCATCCTCTGCAACGGTTTGATTGCCAAGGGTACCAAAGGTTGGCGCATCATTTACCTCCGTGATGGTCAGGGCGGCGGTTTGAGGGGAGGAACTTTGGGGATCCGCCGCACCATTGGTGGTGCCATCATCGGTGGCCACAATGGTTAAAGTTGCTGTGCCGTTGGCATCGGGGGCGGCGGTATAGGTCAGATTGCCATTACTATCGATCGCGGGCAGTACGGCAAATAGGCCATCATTATCGGTGGTAACAACAAAACTCAGTACTTGGTTCGATTCATCGGGCCCGCCCAAATCAAAGGTATTGGCAAAACCAGCCACGGTCTGGGCCCCTGCATCTTCCGCTACGGTAGGAATGGAGCCAAGGACAAAGCTAGGGGCTTCATTTACTTCCGTCACACTTAACGTAATAGTTTCGACGGATTGTTGAAAATCGGGACTTCCATCAGTGGTGCCATCATCGGTACCAGTAATAGTTAGCGTCGCAGTACCGTTAGCATTAGCAGCGGTAGTATAGCTTAAATTACCAGCACTATCGATCGTGGGAAGTACCGAGAACAAACCATCATTATCAGTGGTAACAACAAAGGTAATGGTTTGACCACTTTCATCCGCTGCCCCTCCTGGATTGGGAGTG
>JAAUPO010000155.1 GCA_012033095.1 Synechococcaceae cyanobacterium RL_1_2
ATCCGAAGGTGTAAATATTCTTACCGCTTTAGCACCACCTTTTAGAATGGGTTTGAAAAGCCCCCCTTGCCCCCCAGTCTGGGAGAAATCACCTAAATTTTAAGCAATAAAGTTCGCCAAATTGGGGGATTTAGGGGGCGACTCCACAACATTTGATACTTTTCAAACACGTTCCTAGACAACGCTGTTAAAAAAGTCCCTTCAGCATGGGGTCTATTTCTTTGGCTTTGGTGATCAGCTATATTTGTTTAGACATTCCATGGCAAAATTGCTTTAATTTCAACTTTTTAAAGTTTAGATTCTAATTTAGATTTAAATTTTAAATTGTCAATTTTTTAAATTTTTTTGATAATCATTTTTATTTTATGTCCCAATCATCTTTAGGCGCAGACGCAGTAGATCAGGCTATTGCCCAAGGTTTAGATCTTGACGGTTCCCCCATTCCTCCGGTTTTGCTTAATCTCTATCAAGAGGTGATGGCCCTAGAAGGCGATCGCCAACGCAGCGGAGTTACCAATACGATGCGATCGCGGATTGTGAGAATTGGGGCAAAGCACCTAGCTCAAGATGAATTAGATCAAAAATTAACAGCCGCTAATCTCACTCCCCTTAAGGATAAGGAAATCGCCTTTTACTATGGGGCTAAATAGTTCAGAGTTACTATTAGAACGGTGGCCCCACCAGGGTACTTTCCATGATTTTATGGAATTAGTTCTCTACGACCCAGACTATGGGTACTATAGCGGCAATCCTAACCCCATTGGCAAAGAGGGGGATTTTTTTACCTCCTCTTCCTTGGGTCAGGATTTTGGCGAATTAATGGCTGAAGGTTGGTATCGGCTCTGGCAAACCTTCGCCCAACCCCAAGCTTTTACCATTCTGGAAATGGGGGCTGGGACGGGTTGGTTTGCCCATGATGCTTTAAGTTTTATTCGGCGGACTTACCCAACTTTTTTTGAGGCGATCGCTTATCACATCGTCGAAAAATCCCCCATCCTTAGGGCAAAGCAACAACAACAGTTAAAACCCTTTGAACGACAAATTTCCTGGGTTAACCTCGATGACATTACCGCAAGTTCCTTAGTGGGGATCGCGTTTAGTAATGAATTAATTGATGCGTTTGCGGTGCATCGCCTCAAAAAACAGGATGGGCAATTATGGGAACTGTACGTCACTAAAGAAGATGATCAGTTAGGGGAAACCTTGGGGCCGTTGTCTAGCGATCGCTTGATCAGCTATTTTCAGGAGCTAGACATTGATTTACTCGATGCCGCCTACCCCGATGGCTACACCACAGAAGTTAATCTCGCTATGCAGCCCTGGTTAAATAGCCTCCAGAGTAAATTTTCCCAGGGGATCATTTTGACCATTGATTATGGTTATCCAGCGGCTAAGTATTACCATCCCCAACGGCACCAGGGTACCCTTACTTGTTACTTTGACCATCGCAATCACCACAATCCTTACATCAACCTAGGACAACAGGATCTTACTGCCCACGTTGACTTTACGACCCTAGAACGCCACGGCCATCATCTAGGTTTAGAGACTTTATTGTTAACTCCACAAGCTTTATTTTTGATGACTTTAGGTTTAGGCGATCGCTTACAACAATTATCCTTAGGTTCTATGGCGATGATGGAACTATTAAGCCGCCGAGATGCCCTCCATCAGTTACTAAATCCCCAAGGATTAGGGGGGTTTACCGTCTTGATGCAAAGTAAAAACCTGACTTTTAGATCAAAAAAAAACAGTTTGAGCAATTATTTGCTGATCTTCAAAGTCCTTTCGTGTGATGTTGTAGATCCCCTGTCATACCAAATGTTGACAATATTGAAAGCGGAATGTTGGATATATAGCAATCCTAAATAGCTTGTGGCAATTGAGTACATTGAAAGCCAAGTCCAATAAAGATCTTCATGGCATGACCTAGTTAGGACTGCGATAGGAGGGAAAAAATTTTAAAAAAGGTATTGATCTAATTTTATATCTATGTTTTACTTATAAAAGTGAAAAACGGGCGTTTAGCTCAGTGGTAGAGCGCCTGCCTTACAAGCAGGATGTCACTGGTTCAAATCCAGTATCGCCCATATAACCCAGTGTTCATTACCTTAGCTCAGTCCTTGGAACTTCTGTTCAATGGCTTTTCTTTGGTTAATAAGATAAATGCTAACTAATGTTAGGGCCACTCCACTCCATTGCAATAAACTTAGGCTTTCCTCTAAAATATTTTGCCAAAAACTAACGCAAATATGGGGGTTAAAAAGGTTAGTGCACTGAGGCTAGTTAAATTTCCCTTCGATGCTAGGTAGAAAAATAAACCGTACGCGATCGCGCTGCCAAAAATAGAGGCATAACCAAGATCAGCCCATTCCAAGAGGGTTAAATTTTGCCATTGGGCTGTTTCCTGAAACCAAGAAATGGCAAAAATAGGAACACTTCCTATCACCATGTGCCAGCCAGTGGCCATCACCGGATCCACCTCTTTGCTGATATAGGGGATCATGACAGTACCGGCGGCCATACTCAACGAAGCCAACAGCATATACAATTCACCACTATTTAAAAAGCCTTGCCAATTAAAAGTGATATTTTCAAAGCTACCGTTCCAAGCATGGAAAAACCACTCATCGGGTAAACCAATAAAACTAATACCTAAAATGCCAATGGCCAAACCCAGCCATCCCCACCGGCCAATTACCTCCGCAAATAACCAACTGGAGAGTAAGGCCACCGCCAACGGTTGGGAATCAATAATAACGGAGCCGAGGCCTGCGTTGGTGCGTTCTAGACCCGCTGCTAAAAAGCCTTGGAACATGGCCCCATCCACTAGGGCAAATAATAAAATCCAGCCCCAAGCTTTTTTGGTGTTCGGTTGGGCCCGTTGGGTAAATAAACAAAAAAGAAGAATTAGTAAGCCCGCCGGCAACAACCTGAACCCCGCCACAAAAAAAGCAGTGGTATCGGGAATTGCTGTTTTCATGGCTACCATTGCGGTTCCCCACAAAAAAAAGGGGGCAACCAACACAATGGGCATAGTAGTTAAATCCGAAGATTTTAAATTCAACTTAATCGCCTCACGGTATAGTTAACATTCCCAGAAGTTTAACCCAATGGCACAATAGACAATAGTATTTTTACTAGCAATCTCGATGGTTACACCACAACAGGATTTAACGGATTTTCCTGATCCTTTAGATTTAATTAGCTCTAACGATAACAATGAAGCCGCTCCCGACCCAGAGGCAATGCTGGGGATGCTTTCGAGTGGTTCTGGGCATCATAAAATGATTGGAGCGCGAGCTTTTTGTGAAATTCAGGATTCACGGGCTATGCCTCTGCTATTGGGTTTGTTAGAGGAGTCCTGCGCTTTAATTCGGGTCAGTGCCACCTATGCCCTGGGTAAAAATCCTAGTATCGATGCGATCGGGCCGTTGGTAAAGCTTTATCATCAGGATCTGAATGGCTACGTCCGTAAGGGGGTAGTGTGGGCGTTGGGTAATATCGCCGATCGCGGTGGGGTACCGACTTTGATCCATGCGCTAAAAACGGATATTTCCTCTGTGCGATTATGGGCTGCTAGTGGCCTAGCCCAACATACGGAATTGGAGTATGAGGATGTAACTAAAGCGATCGCGCCTTTAATTCAAGGCCTAAGAACGGATCCGATCCCGGCGGTGCGGAGTAATTGTGCTTGGGCCATGGGGCGGCTATGTCGGGAATTGCCTTCTAATGTGGTTTATGCCACCGCGATCGATTCTTTGATTGAAGCCCTAGTGGAGGATGAGGATCTGGGGGTTAAAGAGGATGCCCGTAACGCCCTATTAAAAGTGGGAGATCCTAGGGGCATGAATTTAATCGAGGAACTGGAAATGGACGGTTTAATTTAGGTACTGATGTCTCTATGGCAATTAATTCCAAACCTTTGATTCTCGGTATTAGCGGTGCCTCTGGCCTAATCTATGCGGTACGGGCAATCAAACATCTTTTAAATGCTGATTATGCCATTGAAGTCGTCGCCTCTAAGGGCAGTTACTTAGTGTGGCAAGCGGAAAATCAAATTCAAGTACCCGTGGATCCTGATCGTCAAGCTCAATTTTGGCGGGCCCAGGCCGAAGTTAGCGATCGGGGTCAGATCATTTGTCATCGGTGGTCCGATTTGGGGGCCACGATCGCCAGTGGTTCCTATCGCACCATGGGAATGGTGGTGATGCCCTGTAGTATGAGTACCGTCGCAAAAATTGCTAATGGACTGAGTGGTAGTCTCCTGGAGCGGGCCGCCGATGTGCAATTAAAGGAACATAAGCCCCTAGTACTAGTACCGAGGGAAACCCCCTTCAGCTTAATCCACCTCAGAAATTTAACTACCCTAGCGGAGGCAGGAGCTCGTATTGTGCCGGCTATTCCTGCTTGGTATCACAATCCCCAAACCATTGATGATTTAGTAGATTTTGTGGTGGCAAGGGCTTTAGATCAGTTTGAGTTGGATTGTGTGCCCCTGCAACGGTGGGAAGGTTAAACGCTGTTACGTTCGTGAATAATAACAAGCTAAGAGCTGATTGATAAAGCCCCCCTGCCCTCAATGCTGGGGGAGAAATTATTGAAAAATTGTTAAAAGTCCACCAAATTTTGGGGATTTAGGGGGCAACATGCAAATTCAATTAACTTTATAAACAGCCTCTTAGAGCTGGTCTCATTTGGTGGTTACAGCAATAGATCCGATATTATTGAATGTCGTTACTGTTGCAGGAAGGAAAACTAAGCCATGGGAGTATTTTTGAGCGCGATCGCCCCAGTGGCCTTAATTATGTTGATTGGCTGGCTTACCACCAAATATATTGACGTGGACTATGCCACCCTCTCCAAACTTTCAATTTATGTCTTAGTTCCGGCCTTAATTGCTGATAGCCTTTCTAAAACCACCATTACCCCCTCCAATGCCCTACGGCTAGCGTCGGCGGTGGTGTTAATGTTTGGCATTTTGTACATCCTTGCCAAGGGGATTACCATTGCGTTTAAAATTCCGGCTAACCCCGCCAAAAGCATGGTCTCCACCACCCTGTTTTCCAATTTAGGGAATTTAGGTTTACCCTTTGTGGCCTTCAGTTTGGGGGAGGAGGCCCTGGAGCGGGCGGTGTTGGTATTAGTATTTACCACGATTTTGATGGTGATCCTCGGCCCGGCCATTTTAAAAAATGCGGGGATCGGAGTGGGGTTAAAAGTGACGGTGAAAATGCCCTTATTTTGGGCGCTGATCGCAGGAATTTTATTAAAAATTACAGGTTATCAATTGCCCCTCAACCTAGGGGAAGGCATCAAAATTATGGGTAATGCCGCCATTCCCATCGCCCTAATTATGTTGGGGGTACAATTAGCCCGCACCCAGTTCGGTGGAGGTTGGTATGAACTATTGGCCTGTGCCATGCGGTTATTATTAGGGCCCCTGGTGGCGATCGCAATGGGCCTAGCCCTAAATTTACAAGGTTTAGATCTCCAGGTATTAATCATTGAAAGCTCCATGCCCGCTGCCATTAATAACCTGGTGTGGGTGAGTGAATTTGGTGGCGATCGCGAGTTAGTAACAAAAACAATTTTACTTTCCACTATTTTCAGTTTCTTTACCTTGCCCCTGATCCTGAAACTGGTCACCAGTAATTACCTTAGCCAATTTGCCCATGTCCCTTAACAATCATGATCCGAGTGAACCAAAAGCCCCTAAGAGGATGTTTTAAAAGCCCCCCTGCCCCCATTCTCGGGGAAATCACCTAGATTTTTAAGCAATGAAGTCCCCCAACTTAGGGGATTTAGGGGGCGATTCAACAACATTTAATCAGGGCTTACGCAAAATTTCGATGCTCTCTTGGGAACCATGATTTTGGGGAGGTTTGGGGACAATGGTTCAAGCAAGTCCCCAAAATTTGGGGGATTTAGGGGGCTTGTGGATAAGTCCTATTAATACTTTTCAAACATCCTCTAAGGTGCCTAAGGATAGAGAAACTAGAGAGTGTCATTAATTAGCATTAAAACGTTGATCCTGAGCCAGGTTCAGAAAGTATAGTTTTAAACTGAAATCCTTAGCTAAGAAGAGCTTAGAGGGGGAACAAGTACGATTAAAGCTTTGATAGAATAAGACTTGTAGCGATCAATTTTTGTAAAAATCAATAAAAATTAAAACA
>JAAUPO010000156.1 GCA_012033095.1 Synechococcaceae cyanobacterium RL_1_2
AAGAGGATGTTTGAAAAGCCCCCTTGCCCCCCATTCTGGGGGAAATCCCCTAGATTTTAACTAATGAAGTCCCCAAAATTGGGAGATTTAGGGGGCGACTCAACAACATTTGATACTTTTCAAACACGTTCTAAGGGATTTTCCTTAAGTTGAAGTACAAAAATTTCCCTCCATCCCTCTGAAACAAGATAGAAGTCACCTGGCCTCAGCTTTTGGGGTTAGCGATCGCGCTGGCAAGTATAACAACCTTAAGATTTGTCTGAAGGATTAGAAGTCTGAATCGATTGAGGGCTATAGGATTTGATTCCCACTTCTGGGGAGATTTCCCCCATGGAGACATTGTAGTGCCAAATTTGTTGGGGAACCCCCAGATCTACTTTTTCCCGCTGAAAGACCAGTTGTAAACGGCGGCGAAATTCTCGACTGACAGCCCACTGTTGGAGGGGTTTGGTTTTAATTAATACCCGCAACAATAGCCCTTCATGGGAAATATCATCTACCCCCAATACTTCTGGTTTTTCCATAATTAAATCCCGCCATTGTTCGTCTTCATATAACCCGATCGCGACTTCCTCCAATAACCCCACAATCTGATCCACCGGGTGACTATAATTGACCCGAATCGTAAAATTAACCCGTGACCAACCATTAGAAACGTTCCGTATTACCTTGATGGTGCTATTAGGGACAGTGATTAATTCCCCTTCTAGGTTCCGGAGCTGGGTCATCCGTAAATTCATACTTTCGACGAGGCCCCCCACTTCCCCAATAATAATCACGTCCCCCACCGCATATTGATCCTCCCATAGAATTAAAATGCCGTTGATTACGTCCTGAATTAGGCTTTGGGACGCAAAGGTAATGGCAAAACCAATAATTCCCGCCCCGGCTAAAATGGGAGCCACAGGAATTCCTAGATCATTCAAAATCCATAGTAGGCCTAGGGTTGTAAACATAAAACTACTGATGCCCTTGAGCACAACGGCAAAAGTAGGAATACGTAGGGATTGGCGTTCAGAATTATAATCATCCACCAACACACTTTCACTCCAGACTTTGAGGTAGTAATCAATCAATACGTCGCTACCTTTATTACAAATGGGAATGAGCACACAAACGATCAAAATGGGCATGGGTTTTTGGAGTAACCAAATCCCCATATTTCTAGTGGAGGGGAAGGTTTGTAACATCCAACCAATGCCCACCAGAATTGAAAAAATTTGGCCTAACAAGCAAAATAAGCGAATAAACCCATTGAGATTTAATCGGCTTTTCAGACTAATTTCTTGGGCTACCATCCGGTGAATGGATTCAAAGGGGGCTAAATAATAACGGAAGGAGCTAAGATTATCGTCCTTTAGCCTTTGGGGTAAATTATTTTTGGGATTATATTTGGGGTTCGCTTGAATTTGTTGCTTGATTAATTCCTGTTGGTTGCGGAGTGTTGTTTGAACGAACACAAACAGAATGCTCACGATCAATAAACCGATGCCAATCTGGACTACGGTGATCACCTGGGCTTGGCGTTGTTGGGGTTGTCTTTCTTGATAGGCTTGGGTTAGGGCTGCTTTGATTTGGTTGCTCCAGGTATTGCCCAAATCGGGATCATTGGTAAATTGCACATCGGCTTCGGTGATGGTCAAAAGAATCGTCTGACCGATCGCGGGGTTAGCGATCGCGATAATCACTTCCTGTTCATTGAGAATGGAAGGGGTGACGGTCAAGTTATCAATGGTGAACTGATCGCTATCCCGCTTGACAACTAAATCTACTAAACGGGTAAGTTTTTCTTCAATTTGGATCGCTCGATTGGCCACCCCCCCATTGGGTTGTTCTGACTGAGGACTAGTAACCGCCGCGATTTGAATGGTTTTTCTGCCATCTAATTTAACCCAAGCCGTTTCTAGGTTGCCAAATTGTTGCACCTTTGAGGTGTCCACTGCAAAATCGGGCAATGGGGGAAACCCTGGGATCTGAGCCCCTAAGGGTAGCGGCCATTGCCAGGCAAGTATCAAGCCCAATGTAAACAAAATTAATGGTTTGATGGTTTTTGGGCAATGGAGGCAAGGGGTTGAAAATCTTTAAAAATACTCAAACCGAATATAAATCAATAACAATACTGGTAACGATGGCTTAACTAGGCAGTGTCATCAATTAGCATTAAAACGTTGATCCTACGCCAGGTTCAGAAAATATAGTTTAAAACTAGTTTTAAACTGAAATCCTTAGCTAAGAATAGTTTCAGGTTTAATGATGACAGACCCTAGTTTATTCATTTTTGCCTTGGTTTGGATTTTCTCGGCCGGAAATGGCCTCGATCGCGGCAAGGCAGCCCTAGAACCCGCTAAGATGTCCTGCTCTTCTCCCCCTAAATACACCCGACCAAAACTTCCCACCGCCGTTACCTGCAGGATATTAATACGAGCATACTTTTCCGCCTCATTGGCCGCTAGGGCCGCATAGGCCGCCGGTTGCACTTCCAAAATATAGAGGGTTTGACCGGACAGTAATAATTGACCCCGACGGTTACGGTTAATTAATTGGGCTTGGTGAGGATCAATGTTGCGGATGATCTGACTAGAAACGATTTGAGGTTTAATGCGATCGCTTTCCTGCACCCCCAAAGAATCCAAAATAGCTTTACCAGCACTTTTGGTTTCCCCCTGTCGTTCGGAGTGAATTTCTAACAAACCATACAATCTTTCTACAAACTGTACCCCTGGTCGCACAAAGTTAGCTTTTAGTGCCACATCCATAATGCGATTAATTTCAATGCCGGGGGAAACTTCAATCCAAAGGGAACTATCACCGGGTAAGGGTAAAAAACCGAGGGCCACCGTACCAATATAGGAAGCATGTTGGGGTTGAAGGCTATCAATGTAGACGTAACTACGGAGTTCAATACCCAAAATGAAAATTCTCCAGATTTTGATTCATTAACTTTAATTTTACAATTTGTATCATACAGTGGCCAGACCTCAGTTATCGCGATCGCGGTGGGGATTGCTACCCTTCCATCGTGTTTGCCCCTACAACCTATAACCATCGACCTATCACCACAATAGTTGCTACGGTTTAATCGTCTGCCGTCCCTAAGGATCGTGAATTAAATAACTTAGAAATTTGTACGGTATCCTTCAAGGGAGCGTAAACCATCGATATTTAAGTTTTAGATGTTATTAAATTCTTATTCCTAAGGAAGTTAGATTACTGTCCCGGCACAATCATGGTCTTCACCCCTCCCTTGACCACGATCGCCCGATCCCTTAAGCGACCAGTAGCCGTATTGCCTTTGAAGGTCATATCAGGATTTTTTGACTGTAGGTAACATTGGTATTGGCGGTCAAAACCTCCGTGGTCAAATTCCAATTGATCGTCTGAGCAGAAATTTCTGTCTGTTGGACGCGATCGATGCCCTGGACTCCCCCCCTCAACCGAATGAGATTATCCTTAATGCTAAAATCCCCCTGGTTCGCTGTTAATTCAATGCCCTGATCCGTCGCCAGGAATTTTAAGGGGGCAGAAATCCGAATCAGTCCAGTTTTAATCAAATAACTAGCTTGATTAGTAGCTAATTTCTGTAAATTATCTGCTTTGGTCCAGCGCACATCCTGGGATAAATTGGCAATTTCTTGATCCAGTAATACATCCCCCCGTTTGGCGGTGACCACCCCATCGGCATTAGTAATAGTTATGGGGCGATCGCTGACAACTTTATTGGCCTTAATTTGCCACACCAGATTTTCCGTATTAATCCGCAACGCATCCTGGGGTAAGACCCCTTCCACCTTGGTTTCCAATTTAATATTATTTTGCTTAGTAAAATACTGACCCTTAGCCGCCTTGATGGAGAGTTGGGGATGATACACCTGAACATTGTCCTCCACCAGTAACACCCGATCCTTGGTGTTCCACTGGCCCCGTCCACTCCGGAGGGTTGAACCTTGCCCCACGTCATTGACTAAAACATTTTGTTCCAATTTTAAAAGGGTTCCTTTTTCCTCCACCCGTCCCTTATCCGCACTGACTTTGAAAATCAAATCTTTGCCATCGTAAATATTGGCTACAACTTTTTCCAGGGTGGCAAGCTGATTATTTTCCGTATAGACCACCCGCCCAACTTTAATTTTCCACTCCAAATTACCATCTTGATCCTTTTGTTCCAGGGTGGCATTATTCAACGCTAACCCTTCATCCACTTGCCTTTCCGTTACTCGCTCAGGGGTAGGAATGTCTTTGATTTTTCCGTCTGTTTCGAGTTGACGCTGACAACCCCCAACGGACACCATGGCGATCGCTAACCCCACCAAAGTTAACAGCGTGATCGATGTAGAAGATTTGCTCATGGGAAATAGGGGCGGTAAGGACAACCGCGAAAATTAGACTTTGGCTATAATAACGTTAGTGTTAAGTTTCTTATCGTTTTTTGTGGTTTTATGAATCTCCCCAGCAAACTATGGTCATGGCGCGGGTACAACATTGCCTATCAATCCCAAGGCGATCGCGGCCCGGCAGTGGTCTTGATCCATGGCTTCGGGGCAAATTGGAGACATTGGCGAAAAAATATACCAAGTATTAGTGAACATTATCGTTGTTACGCCCTAGATTTAATTGGTTTTGGGGAATCGGCCAAACCTAGCCCCCAGGAGGTGGGTTACACCATGGAAACCTGGGGAGATCAGGTTGCTGATTTTTGTCGAGAGATTGTGCAAGGGCCAGTGTATTTAATTGGCAACTCCATTGGTTGCGTAGTGGCTTTACAAACCGTGGTGGATCATCCTGAACTCTATGAAGGCTTAATGTTGATTAATTGTTCCCTGCGTTTACTCCACGATCGCCGTCGTCAATCCTTACCTTGGTATAAACAGGTTAGCTCAACCCTGCTGCAACGGGTACTAGAAAATAAAGCGATCGGTCATTTCTTCTTCGATCGGATTGCTCAACCCAAGGTGATTAAAAATATTCTGGGCCAAGCCTACTGTGACCATACCGCCATTACCCCCGAATTAATCGACATTCTCTATCGACCATCCCAGGATGAAGGGGCAGCGGATGTATTTTTAGCCTTTACCGCCTATTCCCAAGGGCCCCTACCGGAGGATCTCCTCCCCCAATTACAAATTCCCTGTCGCATTTTGTGGGGAGAACAAGACCCCTGGGAACCGATCGCTCTGGGCCGAGCCTATGGAGAATATGCCACCGTGGATCAGTTTATTTCCCTGCCCCAGGTAGGCCATTGTCCCCAGGATGAAGCCCCAGATGTAGTCAACCCGTTGATCTTGGAATGGCTGGGTTCCCAGTCCGTTACCCCTAGCCCCGCTGCTTAATGTCAAAGGATACGAACAAATCGGGACAAAATAGTACAAATATTTGGTTGAATTTTCTTGATAAATCTATAGTATGAATTTAATCAAAGATTAGTTCACGCTGAACATTTGCGATCAGTCTGCGATCAGTCAAAGAAAATTAACATATCTCCATATAGCAATAGTATCTATAGTATCTGGTGCCATAGTATCTGGTGCCATCCTGAACAAGGTGTCCCCTAAGTCGGCCTTAACCCTTTGATGTAGCCATCACCCTCTCCACTCAAAATAACGACATAATGAAACATAACTCTATTCAATTTAGCCTTGATAAAGATCTAGTCGATTTTGCTCAGTTAGAAGAGTTGTTCCACGCCACCGCCCATTGGGGTAAAACCCGTACTGCTAAAGATTTAAGCATCGCGATCGCCCATAGTAACCCCGTCGTAACAGTGTGGGACGGCAAAAAGCTCATCGGTTTTGCGAGGGGCGATTCCGATGGGTTTAGTCGGGCAACCATCTGGGACGTGTTAATCCATCCCGATTATCAAGGCCTAGGTTTGGGGGGCAAACTAGTGGAAACCCTATTAGCCCATCCCCTAATGTATGGGGTCGAAGAAACCTACCTAATGACTACCTATAAGCAAACCTTCTACGAAAAAATTGGTTTTCAATATTGCTCTAAAACCACGATGGTGCTCCAGAAATCCGATGTTACCAGTGTGGCTGAACTTTTGGAAAATCAACAGGTTCAAGCTGATAAAACCCTAACTACAGCTTCGGTTTAACGATCGCCTTAGCCAGAGCATTGTTCAGGCAACCCAGAAGTAACCAAGCTTAAT
>JAAUPO010000157.1 GCA_012033095.1 Synechococcaceae cyanobacterium RL_1_2
TTTAGTTAGCAAAATTAAATTAGTTCCACGTAGAAAGTGGCTAACATTAAAAATTCTATTTAATAAATTTTTATTGTAAAAATATCTATCAAAACAAAATGAAAATAAAATAAATAATTAACTACAAATTTATTCTCCCCCAATAGTTCAGGTAATAAATTAAACGTCATGGTTTCCCCCCAGATCATAGGGCGTTTAAACTGACATTCCGTAGCCACGATCGGTAAAATTATGCCTTGGGCGACTAACTGGGATAAATCGACCCCAGATCTCTTCAAACAAGCTTCATAGGCTTCATGGCACAGGGTCAAAACCCGACTAAAAAAAACAATCCCCGCCGCATCGGTATCCTGTAAATAAATTTCCCGTAGGTAATAATGGATCATGGTTCAAGGATCGGGTTCGCTTTTTGCTTTTTGATCATATGATTTCCATTATCAATCCATAGCCGATGTTTTCCATGGTTAAATTTGCACCGCTATTAATGGGTTATTTTTTATTTGCTCCTGCGGCGATCGCTCTCCCGCCCCCAGAAGATGTCCCGGAAGAAATTCTCAGAAGTCAAATTATTCTGGAAGGGCGATCGCCCATTGACGGTAAACCTCTATCCGCTAAGGATTACGCCCAACTAGAACAGGAATTACGAGAAGGCAAATATCCCCCGGAAGTATCCGACGAGATTAAACATATCTTTTTTCTGCTGAATCT
The DNA here is from genome assembly GCA_012033095.1 of Synechococcaceae cyanobacterium RL_1_2. Classification (GTDB taxonomy): domain Bacteria; phylum Cyanobacteriota; class Cyanobacteriia; order Cyanobacteriales; family JAAUPO01; genus JAAUPO01. Next base: position 709 of record JAAUPO010000157.1, read on the forward strand.
GTTTAATTTTATTCGCATCGTTACCCCACTATAGCCCATGGCCCTAAGACATAATGCACTCAATTGCCACAAGCTATTTAGGATTGCCATATATAGAACCCATTTGAGATCTTGATCTTGGACAATAAGGCTTTCAGGTATATCGCTTTTAACGGTCAATGCACAGTAAGACTTGAGCTTAACAAACCTTAGGATCGTGAATTAAATAACTTAGCAATTTGTGGGGTCTCCTGCGAGTGAAGGTAACCTAATGGGGATTTAAGTTTTAGATGTTATTAATGTCTTATTCCTTAATCAAAATGAACCTGATCAGCATGAAATCAATACAGTTCAAGCATTACAAATCTACCGATAGAGACCAAATGGGTTCTATAAGTAAGGAGCATGAAAGTTGAAAGGCTCGACAATCATAATCATAGGACTTAAGCACAAGCCCCCTAAATCGCCCAAATTTTGGGGACTTGCCTGAACGATAGTCCCCAAACATCTCCAAACATCATGGTTGCCAGGACAGAATCGAAATTTTTGCGTAAGTCCTGAATCAATTACCTTAGTTCTGACTATTCTTACAGCTTTAGCACTACCCGATAACCTAACTGCCCTAGCTCTATCCCCAACTCCTGACCCGAATCATGAAGAGCCTAGAGTTATGGATCCATTAAGGCTTAAACTAATTAAACTAGAGAAGTTGTTTCAGCTAACGAACTATGACTGAAGAGAGTAACGCCCCCGTCGCAGAAAAAAAGAAGGCTAAACCCCCGGCCTTAGAGGAAAAACCCTTTGATGAATACATTCTGAACCATTTTTTACCAGCCCTCGAAACAAGTTTTGCCAAGCAAAATATCACTGGTATTACCCTCGAATTTGTCGAAGCTCCCATTCCCTATAGCGATCAAACCTGCTGGCAAGTGGTGGGCAATTGGCAAGAAAAAAATCGTCAATTCAATATCTACTACATTGATGGCACCCTAAACGGACAGAAAGCCTTTACTGTCTCAACCCATGGGATTAAACCGAGTATTCTCGAATCCTTTATGATTGACGAGAAGAAAGTTAACCTTGATCTTATGGTCTTATTCGTACTTAAGCGATTAAATGGCCAGAAGTGGCTAACGGAAAATTAACAAATTCGCATTGGGTAATCTTAGCTAATATTGGGGCCCTATGGATTTAAATCGGGCAATCATTTCCTACAAAGTAGGCAGTAAATTAAGTAAAAGTTGGGCTGAAAAATGTGCCCAGCAATTAGAACAATTAGGCTGTCGAGTTATGATGGGCCCCAGTGGCCCCAAGGATAATCCCTATCCGGTGTTTTTGGCTTCATCTACGGAGAAAATTGATCTGGCGGTGGTCTTAGGGGGAGATGGGACGATCCTCGGTGGGGCTAGGCACCTGGCACCGGAAAATATTCCCATGTTAGCCGTTAATGTGGGGGGAAACTTGGGCTTTCTGACTGAGCCATTTGAGCTATTTAAAGATACAGAAAGTATTTGGCAACGCCTGCTAGACGATCGCTATGCCGTACAAACCCGCATGATGTTAGAAGCTTACATTGTGGATGATAATTCTGCGGGCATTGATCCCCAACTTCCCCCCCAAACCGAGCGTTATCTGTGCCTAAATGAAATGTGCGTTAAACCGGCCAGTATCGATCGTATGCCGGTGGTGTTTTTAGATATGGAAGTGGATGGTTATCGGGTGGATGAATATCACGGGGATGGCTTGATCATTGCCACTCCCACCGGTTCTACTTGTTACACCACCTCCGCCAATGGCCCCATTATCCATCCAGAAATGGAAGCGATCGCTGTAACCCCCATTTGCCCACTGAGCCTATCGAGTCGTCCCATCGTTTTACCCCCAGGTAGCGTAGTGGATGTGTGGCCCCTAGGGGATTATGAACTAAACACCAAATTATGGACTGATAGCGTTCTTGCCACCTCAATTTGGCCTGGTCAAAAAGTGCGCATCAAAATGGCCCAATGTAAGGCGAAGTTTATTATTTTGCGCCAAAAATATTCCTTCTACCAAACCCTACGGGAAAAATTACAGTGGACTGGGGCAAGGTTACATTTTGATAATAATCACCGTGAACATAATTAGGAATTGGGAATGATGGGGGAAGGGATTGGCTGTTATAGTTGCTTTTCCCATCTGATTTTTTCTGATTAATTGCCCCACTAGCCAATTCAAAAACCCAATAATTGTCTAATCAGGAGGGCAAATTCCTGTGCTAGCTAAGGGCAAAACCCTAGGGTCTGTCATGATTTAAACCTGAAACTCTTCTTAGCTAAGGATTTCAGTTTAAAACTATACTTTCTGAACCTGGTTCAGGATCAATGTTTTAATGCTAATTAATGACACTCCCTAATTAATAAGCTTTCCCATGGTTAAAGACATTGACGGGAATCTTGTTACCTTTGTAATTTAACTCGATGAAAATTTCTATGTATCTAGGGGAATAGAACACAATGTCAAATTTTAGGCGAATAATCACAATCTATGGTGTTGCTCTTGCCCTAGGGATACTTAATGGCGCGATCGCCCATGGCTTACCCTCAGAAATCAAACAAAATACAGAAATTACAGAAATTACGGAAATTAAGATTGCGTCTCCATCCCCTGGCCTTGATTCTAGAACAAACCTATCCCCTGCCCCAGCTTGGACTGAAAAATATCCCCAATTAATTAACCCCGATCGCGGTGATCTACGCTTTGCCATTATCAGCGATCTGAATGGGCCCTACGGCTCAGTGACCTACGATCCAGAAGTGACCATGGCCATAGAACTAATGGCATTTTGGCAACCAGATCTAGTCGTGGCAGCGGGGGACATGGTGGCAGGCCAAAAAACCACGTTGACCCCAGAGCAATTAGAAGCCATGTGGGACGGCTTTGACCAAACGGTTGCGTCTCCCCTGAGGGCCTTAAATATTCCTTTCGGTTTTACCATGGGTAACCATGACGGCTCAGCGGCCATAAGAGGTTTAGATTATGTATTTGCGCGGGAAAGAACCATCGCCCAAAACTATTGGCAAAACCCCGCCCATGATCCGGGCATAACCATTATTGACGATTACAATTTCCCCTTTTCCTACACCTTTCGCCAGGGGGATGGGTTTTTCCTCGTGTGGGATGCCTCCAGTCAGTTGATTAATTCAGAAGATCTTTTATGGATTGAACAAAGTTTAGCCTCCGCCGAATCCCAGGCTAGTAAGATTCGTTTTGTCCTAGGCCATTTGCCCCTGTATGGGGTCGCGATCGGTCGGGATAAACCAGGGGAAGTCTTACTCAACCCAGAAAAATTAAGGGCCCTGATGGAGCAATATCATGTCCATAGCTACATCAGTGGCCATCACCATGCCTACTATCCAGGCCAACGGGGCAACTTAAATTTACTCCATACGGGAGCTTTAGGAGGAGGGCCCCGCCAGTTAATTGCTGGGGATCTGCCCCCTCGCAAAACCCTAACGATCGCGGATGTGTTTTTTGATGCAGCCAATGTAATGAGCCGTTACACCACCTACGATCTAAAAACCCTAGAGATTATTTCTGAGGAAAATCTACCGCGATCGCTAGTGGGCCATAATGGCATGGTAATTCGTCAAGATTTGGAATTATCAGATCTAACCCCAGAGGAATTAGCCCAATGTGAACAAAAATTGGCCCTAGAACTATGTGGTTGGGAATAAAATCTGGTAGTCCTATTTAATTTTGTTGATCACCATGGCCTATGGAGTCAATTTCCCCCCATCCCCATGGACGCGATCGCGGGTTGATGGATCGCGATCGATTCATAACTTAGCCGACCCAAACCAATTATAATAAGCTTTCTAGCTATCAACGAAGGGCCCCGTGCACCATCGGTATGGATATTTATTACCATTGATAACCTAATTTTTGCAGCCAAAGGTTACGATTAAACATCTTTCAATAGCTATAGCTGATTGTTTATAATTCTTTAAGAAATAAAGATCCCGCAACTCCCAAATCCAAAACACTTACAGAATACATCAATTAAAATAATTTAAAGATTTCCTATGGCAGACTATTACCAAACCTTAGGGGTTTCTAAAGGTGCTGATAAAGACGAACTAAAGAAAGCCTATCGTCGTTTAGCTCGCCAATACCACCCCGATGTCAATAAAGACGCTGGGGCAGAGGAAAAATTTAAAGAAATTAACCGCGCCTATGAAGTGCTGTCCGATCCCACGATGAAATCCCGTTACGATCAATTTGGTGAAGCCGGGGTTAGTGGGGGAGCTGGGGGCTTTGATCCCAACGATATGGGCGGTGGCTTTGCCGACATTTTTGAAACTATTTTCAGTAACTTTGGCGGTGGAGGCATGGGCGGCCAAACCCGTACCCGTCGCAGTGGCCCGATGCGGGGGGATGACCTACGCCTAGATTTAAAATTAGACTTTAGGGAAGCTATTTTTGGTGGAGAAAAGGAAATTAAAATTCCCCACCTTGAAACCTGTAAAACCTGCACCGGCACGGGGGCCAAACCCGGTACCGGGGCGAGAACCTGTTCCACTTGTAGCGGTTCGGGGCAAGTGCGTCGGGCTACTCGCACCCCCTTCGGTAGTTTTGCCCAAGTCTCTGCTTGTCCTACCTGTAATGGGGAAGGGGAAGTAGTAGAACAAAAATGTAACGATTGCGGTGGTGCTGGGCGCAAGCAGGAAACGAAAAAATTAAAAATAACTATTCCCCAAGGGGTCGATAATGGTACACGCCTACGGGTATCTAAGGAAGGAGATGCGGGGGTAAAAAATGGTACTCCAGGGGATCTTTATGTTTATCTATTGTCGAAGAAGATAAAGAATTTAGCCGTGATGGTGTGGATATTTACACAGAAATCACGATCAGTTATCTCCAAGCCATTTTAGGCTGTACCCTTCAGGTTAATACGGTGGATGGCAAAACCGAATTGAATATTCCGGCTGGTCTTCAACCTAATACGGTGTTGAAAATAGAAGGTAAAGGTGTCCCTCGATTAGGAAATCCCGTTGCGCGGGGGATCAGTTAATTACCATTAAAGTGGATATTCCTACCCGCATTAATTCTGAAGAACGGGCTTTATTGGAAAAACTAGCGGAACTCAAGGGAGATAGTACGGGTAAGGGTGGATTAGAGGGCTTTTTAGGTAGTTTTTTCCATAAATAAAGTAATTGTAATTAAATAAAGTAATTGTAATTATTATCTAAGGTCTGTCATCATTTAAACCTAAAACTCTTCTTAGCTAAGGATTTCAGTTTAAAACTATACTTTCTGAACCTGACTCAGGATCAACGTTTTAATGCTAATTGATGACACTCCCTAATTATTATCCAAGTCATTAGAGCTGATTGAGAAAGCTCCCCTACTCCCAAATGCTGGGGGAGAAATTTCTGAAAAATGATTCAAAGTCCCCCAATTTTTGGGGGATTT
>JAAUPO010000158.1 GCA_012033095.1 Synechococcaceae cyanobacterium RL_1_2
TCCGGCCCCATCAAATTCCCAAGTTGGGACTTAAATTGCTTAAAATCTAGGTAACTTTCCCCAGGACTGGGGGCAAGGGGGCTTTTCAAACATCTTCTTAGAAATGTCCTGATATTTATGGTGCAAGGGATAAAACCCGCTATAAATGTATGTGATAACTGTTCCTTGATCACTGAAAATGTCAATTTCTACCCCCGATTGGGTTAAACATGCGGTTTTTTACCAAATTTTTCCTGATTCCTTCGCCCGTACGATTCCTCCCCATGATGATTTTTTACGATCGGTGCCGGTAAGACCATGGCAGGCAGAGCCAAGTTTTCAGGGTTATAAAGGCGGTAATTTGTGGGGAGTGATCGATCGCTTAGACTATCTACAGGATCTAGGGATTAATGCGATTTACTTTACACCGATCTTTCAATCAGCAAGTAATCACCGGTACCAAACCCATGACTATTATCAAATCGACCCCATTTTAGGCGGTAATGAAGCATTTCAGACCCTATTAACCCAAGCCCACGATCGCGGGATCAAAGTAGTATTAGACGGAGTATTTAACCATTGCAGTCGGGGCTTTTTCTTTTTCCATGATGTCCTAGAAAATGGTGGAAATTCCCCTTGGTTAGATTGGTTCACTATTGAAGGTTGGCCCCTCGCTCCCTATCGGGGGGATTGTCCCGCTAATTATCGTAGTTGGGCAGGCCATCGCGCCCTACCAGAGTTTAACCATTACCATCCCGCTGCGAGGGAATACATCATGCAGGTGGGGGAATATTGGATTCGCCAGGGCATTGATGGCTGGCGATTAGATGTCCCCGGTGATATTAAAGCTCCAGGATTTTGGCAGGAATTTCGCGATCGCATTAAGACCATTAACCCCGAAGCCTATATCGTAGGAGAAATTTGGCAGGATGCCCGCCAGTGGTTAGATGGAACCCAATTTGATGGGGTAATGAATTACCTGTTTACTGGGCCCACGATCGCCTTTTGTGGTGGGGATTTAGTTAACCCCGTTCACCTACAGAGCGATGATTACAAACCCTACCCCGGCATTGATGCCCCCACCTATCAACAAAAAATAGAAGAATTACTCGGTCTCTATGACTGGGAAATCCATCAAACCCAATTAAACCTATTAGATAGCCACGACACCGCTAGGGTAATCACCATGGTAGGGGGCGATCGGGCGACGGTAAACCTCGCGACCCTGCTATTAATGACTTTTCCTGGGGCTCCCAGCATTTATTACGGTGATGAAGTGGGTTTACCCGGTAGCAAAGATCCCGATTGTCGTCGTGGTTTTCCTGGGGAAGAGCAATGGGATCACCAAGTTTTCAGCTACCACAAACAATTAATCCAACTCCGCCATACCTATGGTGCCCTCAGAACCGGCACTTATCACCCTGAAATTGCCACTGGGAAAGTTTACGGTTTTAGCCGCAATCTTGGGGATCAATCCTTATTGGTGGTGGTAAATACCGGCGATGATTCCCCCCAGGTGACCATCAAACCCCATCATCCCTGGTTAAATATTGTGTTTGGCTCTGGGCAAGTGGAATTAGAACATGATCACTTAGCGATCGTGATTCCCCCCCGCCAAGGCCTAATCATCACGACTTAACCGATGACCTTGGATTATAGCGACCATCATGGCCCCATCATTAATGGGTACCCATTGATAAATTTCAGGACTTACGCAAAAATATCAATTCTGTTTTGCAAACCATGATACTTAGGGAAAATAGACCAACCAAGTCCCCCATCCTTGAGGAATTTAGGGGGTTAGGGCTTAAGTCCTAAATTTAACTGGGTAGCACAAAGCTCTTTCGTTGGGCCAATACCCTAATACCCCATCAAAATATAGCGATCGATGATCAATTAAAAATTGGGTAGTGCTAAAGCTGTAACGATATTTAGTCCCAGGATAATTGATTATCAAGGGGTTTAATCTTCCTGATCCCTACTTGTATCGGACTACCAAAAATTGATTAAAATCTATGCTTACAGTCTAGGGAGTGTCATCAATTAGCATTAAAACGTTGATCCTGAGTCAGGTTCAGAAAGTATAGTTTGAAAAACTGAAATCTTTAGCTAACAATAGTTTCAGGTTTAAATGATGGCAGGCCATAGTTTAGAAAAATATTTAGGATTAATCACTATCAACTTCCAAGATCACAGCCCATCTGATGCAGTCATGGTTAATATTGGATTAACTATTGTGGGTTTTGAGCTTGGCATCTTTATGATCAAAAGCAAATTAATAACCACAATTAATAAACCCATTCCTTGGATTGATTACCAATTATCAGGATTTTAGGGCCATTTTCATAAAACACAATTTGATTTAAACCATTTATTGTTATTACTATGCTTGGAACTGAAGAACAAACTATTATTCAAACCCCAGAGGAATGTATCCCCCTAGTAACGGTGACTCGGCCGTGGGGTTCCTTTACAACCCTAGAAGAAGGCCGGGGCTACAAAATTAAGCGGATTCAAGTTAATCCCGGCCAAAGATTAAGTCTGCAAATGCACCATCACCGTAGCGAACATTGGATTATTTTATCCGGCACAGCCAAAGTAGTTTGTGGCGAAGAAGAACTAATTTTACATAGCAATCAATCTACCTATGTTCCTCAGTGTACCCGCCATCGCCTTGAAAATCCTGGAGTCATTCCCTTGATTATCATTGAAGTGCAAAATGGAGAATACCTTGAGGAAGATGATATTGTTCGTTTTCAGGATGATTATGCCAGGGCTTAATCCCTTGGAGTTAGCCCTTGATCTGGCTGAATTTAGAGATGAATCACATAGGACTTACGCCCAAGCCCCCTAAATCCCCCAAAGTTGGGGGACTTGCTTGAGCGATTGTCCCCAAACATCATGGTTGCCAGGACAGAATCGAAATTTTTGCGTAAGTCCTGTAGTTAAAGGGTCAGTACTTACCCGGCAATTGAAATTCTGTCCCAGGAACTAGGTTACTTGAGGACGTAGTTCAACCAAGTCCTCACTGCTTGGGTAATTTCGGGGGCTCATACCAAGTCCGCCAAGTAACGTAAGGAAATACTTAAAATCATTGCTATTGGCAACGATTGAGACCAAAATTACTTTTCCATATTCAATAAAACGGATTTGGGATTATACGTAATTACGAAGGGTAAAGTCCTTGAGCCTAGGTTAACTCACCATACTTAACTTAAAATGCTAACTACTAGGACAAAAGTTGCGCCAAAAAACTGTAAATATGTCTGCAAGCTTTACTCGGTAAGGATTACAACTGATTTTGCTAGAGGGCTTGTGTGGCAAGGGTTTAAGGTTTTTGTCCTGTGGTTAGCTTAAAATGTCGAAAGCTTAGGATCGTGAATTAAATAACTTAGAAATTTGTAGGGTATCCCTCAAGGGAGCGTAACCCATTGATATTTAAGTTTTAGATGTTATTAAATTCTTATTCCTTAACCAATCATCATTACTTGAGATAACTAGCAAAAAGCGATTATGAGGATGTTGGATAATTATCAGAAGTTAATCATTTGTCCCCTAAATTCTTAAATATTGGGGACTTTTTAAACACGCTGTTAAACTTTTTCAAATTCTGGATCGCGGCGGGCATTAAAACAACACCACTCTCCCCTTTTCCAGAGGGTAGCCACTAACCAACCATTTTGTTCTAGGGTCTCCGCGATCGATTTAGCCTGATCTAATAAAATTCCACTAAAGATCGCCCAGGTAGTTGGCTTAATTAAACCATCTAATTTAGGAATAATTTCAATAATAATTTCGGCCAGAATGTTACAGACAATGCCATCACAGGGGCCTATACCCATATCAATTAAGGTCTCAACGGATCCCTGTTTAATTAAAAAATCATTTTGATCAAGACTATTCAAATTCCTATTTTCCTTAGCCGCTTTCATGGCCAAAGGATCCGTATCCACGCCATAAACTTTGGCAGCCCCCATGAGGGCTGCGGCAATGCCTAAAATACCGGAACCACAACCAATATCAGCAATTACGGGATGTTCTTGCCCTTCCATCGGATAGAGCAAACGCATTTCCAACGATTCTAGACAAAGCTGGGTGGTGGCATGGGTGCCGGTGCCAAACGCAACCCCCGGATCGAGGCGTAGTAAGGTTCTAGTTGTTTCGGTGGGATACTCTAACCAAGCAGGATAAATCAATAAAGTAGAGCCCACATCTAGGGGCTGCCATTGGTCTTTCCAATTTTGATGCCAATTTTCTTCATCAATTAATTGCCACCGCGTTACTGGCGGCGTGGTGTCCATAATCATAGCATCCTGCTTTAACCACAGGGTTAGGGCCGCTATATCTAAAAATTCAGCATTAATTTTAGGTAAGTAAGCACTAATCAAACAGGACTTTTTATGGGGTTTAAATTCTGTTGCTGTACCGCTACACCCAAATTTATCTAAACGCCAAAAAATGGATTCTTCCAAAATTGGGTCGCAGATAATTTTAATTTCCCACCAGCTATTAGTCATGGATTTGGCTTATGTTATTGGAAATAAAGGCGAAGCTATGAATTAAAGTATTTAGGGGTGATAGCGTTATTATGGCAGATCCTGACAAGCTCGCTAAAGTAAAGGCTTCCGTGAACTTCGATGACTGGCATGGGGTATACCTTATTAAACAAATTAAACAAATTGAAGGAAAAAAGTAAGGAAATGCCTTTGAGGAACAAAGACATTCCTTATTAATAATCACCAAATCATCAATTCATACTATAGTTTGACAGTATAAGCGTCGGTAATTCCGGAAAGTTTTTTGATTTCTTCTACAATATTTTCCGGTAAGGGATCATCTAAACTCAGGGCCATCACTGCATCACCCCGCACGATCTTACGACCCACTTGCATACTGGCAATATTGACATTGAATTGTCCAAGCAAGGAACCAATGTTACCAATAATGCCGGGCATATCCCGGTGTAGGGTAAATAACATATGGTTGGCCGGGGGAACGTTGATGGGAAATTCATCAAGGTCGGTAATGCGAATTTCGCCGTTACTTAATAGGGCCCCGGTGACACTATGTTTGCCGTCAGCACCATGGGCTTCTAAGTGAATGGAACTGGAGTAGTCGTGGGCTTGCTCGTCCCGACTTTCAACGATATGAATCCCTCGTTCTTTGGCTTCGATCGAGGCGTTCACAAAATTAACTCGCTCCCGCAAGGCAGGGGAAAGTAAACCTTTAGTGGCGGCGACCACCAGTGGTTGGCTGTTGTTGGTGGCAATTTCTCCCTGTAAATCTACTTTGAAGCTATCTACTCGGCCACCAGCTAATTGACCCACTAAGTTACCGAGGGTTTCTGCTAACTCAAAGTAAGGTTTGAGTTGTTGCATAATTTCTGGGCTAAGGCCAGGAATATTAACCGCAGAACGGGCTGGTAAACCAATCAAGACATCTCTAATTTGTTCGGCTACATCTACGGCTACGTTGACTTGGGCTTCGGCGGTGGAAGCTCCTAGGTGGGGAGTCAAAATGATATTAGAACCGAGGGCGGTTAAGGGGGATTCCCCTAGGGTTCGCTATCAAATACGTCTAAGGCTGCTCCGGCGATCGTGCCGTTTTTGATGGCTTCGGCCAGATCACCTTCATTGATGACTCCCCCCCGGGCGCAGTTAATGATGCGGGTGGTGGGTTTCATCATGGCTAGGGTTTTGGCATTGATGAGGTTAGCGGTTTCTTTGGTTTTAGGAACGTGGAGGGTAATGTAATCCGCTTCTTGGAATAATTGTTCTAGCTCTACTAGTCTGGCACCAATTTGTTCAGCCCTTTCTTTGGAAATAAAGGGATCGTAAGCAATTAATTTCATCTCCATGGCCCGACCAACCTTAGCTACGTGGGAGCCAATTTTACCTAGTCCTACTACTCCTAAGGTTTTTTGATACACTTCGGAACCCATGAATTTTTTGCGGTCCCAACGGCCTTCTTTCATGGATTGGTTGGCATCGGGGACGTGGCGGAAAGGGCCATCATCATGGCGATCGCGTGTTCCGCCGCTGCGATCGTATTTCCTTCAGGGGAATTAACCACAACAATACCCTTGCGGGTAGCAGCAGGGACATCAACGTTATCGACCCCAACTCCAGCTCTTCCAATAATTTTTAAATTA
>JAAUPO010000159.1 GCA_012033095.1 Synechococcaceae cyanobacterium RL_1_2
AAAGCACTCTAGCAAAATCAGTTGTAATCCTTACCGGGTAAAGCTCTCAGACATATTTAAAGTTTTTTAGTCGCAATCTTTTGTCCTAGTAGTTAGCTGAAATCCTTAGAACGTGTTTGAAAAGTATCAAATGTTGTGGAGTCGCCCCCTAAATCCCCTAATTTGGCGAACTTTATTGCTTAAAATTTAGGTGATTTCCCCCAGACTGGGGGGCAAGGGGGGCTTTTCAAACACATTCTTAGGGATGAATTTAAAAATAGATTGGTTATAGATTGATTTTAAAAATTTTGCCAAATCCAAATATACTTCTTCAAATTCTTCAAAAACTTCACCTTGGATTTCAGCAATGCCAATTTAATTAAATGAATTAAATTACATTAACCTTTAGGACTTATAGGACTTACGTACAAGCGCCCTAAATTCCCTAAAATTTGGGGGACTTGCTTGAACGATTGTCCCTAAACGTCCCAAAATATCCTGGTTCCCAAGACAGAATCAAAATTTTTGCGTAAGTCCTGACCTTGATAATTTTCCTAAATTTTCAGGAAAATTTCTACAACGATGGAAATTTAGTTTAAGATTAATGCTCAAGTCAAGTAAGGGAAATACCTATGTCTTCTCCGGAATTAAAGCATAGCTCAACCATCAATGAAGTAAATGAGAATCAGCCATCTTGGTCGGTGGATGCCGATGCGGATCATCTCATGGATGAGCTGTTTTCAGACATTGTACTATATTTTAGAAACAGGTGCTGAACCCCCTAAACCGACTCCTGCCCCTTCCCAAGTCCCTAGCTTTATTTCCCTTGACTCCCTAGTGGTACCTTCAATGGTTTTGGGGGATGAACCCTATGGCAAAGATGAAGCCCTAGAACAAAATTTTAGCCCCAGCGACACCGTTGAACCAACCGCCCCGAATTAATTCCCCCTAAACGTAGCAGCCTCGATAAAATCCTATTTACCCTAGCGGCCCTATCTCTATTGGGGGTTGTGGGCTGGCTCATTCGCCAAGAACGCCTACAGTTTTTGTTACCAGAAACGACAACGATCGCGAACGATGAAGCCGCCTTACAACTAAAACAGGCCCAGGATCAAGAATTCATCGCCTACATACAACGCTCTTTACCTGCGATCGATCGTCAAGTCGCCCAAGCTGAGGCCACCAAATCCCAAAGCCAGTCCCCAGTAGCCCAAAGTAATGTGGCTCCAGCGACGGCGGCTCCAGTGGTGCCCCAGACCATCGTTGAACGAGTTTATATTCCCGTTGCGCCAGGGGGAACCATGCCCCAAAATTCTCCGCAATCCAATCAAGCCTCTCCCCAAGCAAACACCAGCGGTAAACCAGGGAACTTAGCCGAAGCCCTCACCCAACCCCCTTACCGACCCCTAAAGCGGTACCCGGTAATAAACTCCCCGTTAATCCCCATCTCCGGTTAATGTGGCCCTCCCTCGAACCCCACTCAATTACAACCCCCTCTTTAATCCTGGGCATCCCCTACCCTTCCCACCACCACCCAGCACCGCCAGTGCTAACCATACCCTAGTCGGTTTATTAGAATCTGGTCAAAACTCCGCTGCCCTCTTTGAAGTGGATGGTTCTACCCAAAGAATTAAAGTAGGAGAAGCGATCGGAGCTAGTGGCTGGACTTTAGTCTCCGTAGCTAATCAAAAAGCGGTCATTCGCCGTAATGGAGAAATTCGCTCCATTTATGCTGGCCAACAATTTTAGACCTAGTACTACCGCTTAGGATCGTGAATTAAATAACTTAGAAATTTGTAGGATATCCTTCAAGGGAGCGTAACCCATCGATATTTAAGTTTTAGATGTTATTAAATTCTTATTCCTTAGGGGAAATGTAGCATCTACAATGAATTTTCCATTCCTTTGAGGTTAGGAAGTAAGCAGTGAAGGAATAAAAACAAGAAATAACGCCCTCACACCATAGCGGGTTTCATCATGGTGAATGATAGCTATGGCCATAAATATCAGGATATTTCTAATGTGACCATGGCTATAGCGTTAAGATTTTTTATGGCTTACTCCGTGGGCTAAAGTGAACCCCCATAATAGTAATTAAGGTACTCAAGGATGATGTAGTTATTGTTTACAATGTCAGTAAGCAAAAGCCATCCTACCCAGAGCTGATGGTTTGCATATAACTATCTTGAATTTTCAGCCAAGGGAAGTTAAACCCCCCACTAATACCCCACTAAATAAAGTTTATTTTTTTAATCAATCACCATGGGCCTATTTGATTTTATTGAGAATCGCTTAGATGAATTTCTCAAAAATAATCCTCACCTTGAGCTTCAGGCTTTGGAAGAACAACTCCAGGAGCAGGCCCAGGACACGAAAAAATTAATTAATCAGCTAGAAATTAAAGGTCAAAATCTCCAACAACAAATCCTTGACGTGGCTAAGGACATTCAAGATTGGCATAGCCGTGGAGCGAAAGCAAAGGCAGCGGGCCGTTTAGATTTAGCTGCAGGGGCCCAGGAACGGGAAGAGGCTCTGTTACGCCAAGGTAATCTACATTGGGGGCAAATGGAAGTCAATAAGCAGCAATTAGCCCAAGCACAAACCCTATTCAAAGAAATTAAAGATCGTCAAGATGCGGTGAATAGGAAAAAAATTGAACTGAAACAACAACAACCGCAAGTTAATGTTGAAAACCATCAAAGTTGGGAGACGGCTACGGTTAATACTGATTTCACCAGTAATCGTGGGGGGTTAGATCCTTTATTAGAACAATTTCAGCGATGGGAAATGGATGAGGAGTTACGGAAAATGAAAAAAATTTATAGTTCATTTGTTATTGGTTAATTAAGATTTTATGGCTATGGGATGGCAAGGCGATTTATACCTCACTCCGTTCAAGGACGATCAGGGGCAGGAGCTTTGGGAGTTGTTAGTGTGTACTGACGATGGCATTTTATTGTGCAATGAATATTGTCCGGCTGCCCACGTAAACCAAGATTGGTTAATTGAGCAGCTCAGACCTTTAATGGAACCAGGGAATGAATTTAATGAATTGAGATGTGAAGTGTTTCGCCCCCAATCCTTGGCATTATTTAAAGCAGCGGGGGAAGTTTTAAACTTTAACGTGATCCCCACTCGCCGCACTCTGGCTTTAAAGGCGTTATTAAAGGACAAGGCGGCTAGCTATTTCCATGATGGAGCAAGGTATAATCCGACGATCGTGGAGGAATTGCCCCCTACCCCCCTACCTGAAAATTTATGGGGAGATGAGTGGCGTTTTGCTACTCTTCCTGGGGGGGATTTAATTGAGGCTTTCCGCGATCGCCCCATTCCCTATCTCCATTTGCCAGAAACCTTATGGCCGATTAATTTAGGTTTATCCTCTGCGGTGCCGGTACCGGGCATTATTGTGTATGGGGGAAAAAAATCCCAAGCGATCGCTCAATGGGTACAGACAGCCCAACCTCACTACATTAAATATATGATCACTGAGATTGGGGTTTCTGGGGGCTTAGTCTGTGGCCATGGGTTAAATCAGCGATCGATCCTAGCCACATTCACCGATTCCGATATTGCCCAGGCTGGGAAAAATTTTGAACAAAAAAAAGAAGCCAGCCAAGGACTGCATTTTCTTTTGCTTCAACCGGATGATTCTGGGGTAACTTATACTGGGATGTGGCTGCTAGCCCCAGATCATTAGTGGTTTAGTGGTTCCTGGCTATGGTGCCACTTCCCCGCCTGGGGGGAGCACCGATGGGAAGAGAAATGGTTCGGTGATGGTTACCTCTCCCTACCCGTTATCGCAATAGCCAATCTGACCGCAACAGGTTAATCGTGGTTAGAACCTGAAGAGATAAATATTTTAACCCTTAGAAATCTCCTGATATTTATGGCTATAGCTATAAAAAAGGAAAAAAGACTCGGTTTGTCCTTGCCATTATGCCCCTTGGTTAAGCCGACATCCAACGATACTCAGATAGGACTTACCCACAAGCCTCCAAAATCCCCAAAATCCCATAAATTTGGGGGACTTGCTTGAACAATTGTCCACAAACATCATGGTTCCCAGGACAGAATCGAAATTTTTGAGTAAGTCTTGTTTCTCTAAATTTTGCTGAGATTAAGAGCTGATTTATAAAGTCCCCCGGCCCCCAATGCTGGAGGAGAAATTTCTGAAAAATCATTAACAGTCCCCCCATTTGGGGAATTTAGGGGGCAACATGCAAATTCAATTGACTTTATAAACAGCCCCTGATGGCTTCAATCATTTCCTGATCCTACTCAGCGGATTTGGCATCAGACCTATTTACAGTTTTTTGGCGCAACTTGTGTCCTAGTAGTTAGGAAAAAGGCTGAAAATTTTGTTTTCTTTATTTTGGTTTTTTCGACTCATCAAAGATCCACCTTTTGCTGTTATCCTCCCAAATTAAAACCAACCTGATCGTTTGGGAAGGGCTTTTCCCATTGTGTTTATGAAAAGTTAAATTAGTATCAATCACGGCTTCTTGATCCGTCTGACTGAGCATCTCGATCGAGTTAACATCAACGGTTTTAACTTGATCTCTCCACCAGTTAAGATAAGAAGCATATCCTCCTTCGGTGGCCATTTTGGTTTGGAATTTAGGGGATAAAGAATACCATCCATCCTCATAACGACCTTCATTAATGGCGTTAAAATAAGCTTCCACGTATATTTCAGGGGAATCCTTTAATTCATCTGCTGCCGCTTGATCATTAAAACAACCTTTTAATGCGCACTCTAACGCCACCTCCAATAAAGTAGTCCCAATAACTACCACCGGTTTACTAGTAACAATTTTACTGACGAAGCCACATCCGGATAATGGGATTAAACTGACAGCAGAAAACCCTAATAAAATCGATGATATTCTTTTCATGATTACGAAGATAAGGATTATTGAATTGAGTTAGATTAATTTTAATTAATGTGAATCTACATTTAATTAACTATATATTTCGGTTAATTATTTTTCTATAGGGATAAAAGTTACTAGGCCATGTCATCACTTCCTAGAGCTATATAATTAACAGTGCTATTGTTCTGGGTTGCTTTGTTGCGTTAATTGGGTTTGAATCAATTCAATGAGGACATAATTAGCCTCTGGAAAGGTAAAGTTATTTAATTCCTTGGGGGTAACCCATCGTACTTCTTGGCAAGCGATCGCCTTCGGTTCTCCTGTGACGATGGAGCAATGGTAGGCTCCAAAAGTAAGGTGAAATTGGGGATAATCATGATCAAAGGTGGCTAAATGTTGCTCGATCGCGATCTCTAAACCAATTTCTTCTTTAATTTCTCGGATCACGCATTCTTCAAAGGATTCTCCCGGTTCCACTTTACCCCCAGGAAATTCCCATAAATTCGCCATCGACCCCTGATCTAGACGGCGGTCAATCAAAATTTCACCGCGATCGTTAATAATAATAGCCACACCAATTTGTTTACGGGGTAAAGAGTCTGTCATAGTCACGCCCTAGCTGCTAAATCTCCATTATTAGCATCATAATAGGATTACATCTACTTATAAAATTTATAAAATTACATTCGCAGTTAGTTTTCATTCCCCACTATTCCACTATGCTCAAACGCCTTAGCTACTTAATTCAATTTTTGCTCGGCTTTTTAATTGGGGTCGGTATCCTCGCAGGAGGAATTGGCCTAGTTGGCTATTTGTTTTTTACTAAAATTGCCGCTAACCCTCCAACTCCTGTCTTTGAAGAAGAAGTAGCAGTGGATTTACCCCCAGAGGAAACTAATTCAGAAGCTACATCTTCTAGCAGCTCAACTCCACAACCGGAAGCAACGGAATCAGAAAAACCAACTGAACAGAAACCTAAGCCCGAACCAGAGGAAAAACCGAAGGAAGAAGAAGAGGTCAAAGGACTATATACCGGCCGTGTTACCTGGGACTCTGGGCTAGTACTGAGATCCGAACCGTCTTTAGAAGGTGGTCAGGTGGGGGGAGTGCCCTATAACGCGGAATTAATTGTGCTGGAAAATAGCAGCGATGGCAAATGGCAAAAAGTCAAAGTTAAGTCATCGGGCCAGGAGCGTGGGTAAAAATCTGGCAATATAAACAAAAGTTGAATAGCACCGGAATGGTGGA
>JAAUPO010000160.1 GCA_012033095.1 Synechococcaceae cyanobacterium RL_1_2
GGATGACGATATTGGTTTTAATGTTGCTGGTTAAATTTTGCTTGTAAATTTTGTCTTGCTCGGTTTAACTTAAATCCCACTGAAGGGGAATTTAATTGAGTAATTTGATTTTATAGATAGATAAATATCTATCCTTGTTCAAATACTCCCATGGCTCTAAATTTTTTATATCGTAGTTCCTTGCGTTCGTTGGGGGCTAGACGGTTGAGCTCTTTTAAATTTCTAAGTAGGCTTTGTTTGAGTAAACCGATCGCTTCGAGGGGCGCACCGTGGGCACTATTGGGGGGTTCAGGGACAATTTCGTCAATGATGCCTAGTTTTTTGAGATCAGGCCCGGTAATTTTGAGGGCGGCTGCGGCTTGTTCTGATTTGCCGGCATCCTTCCAGAGAATAGCGGCACAGGCTTCGGGACTGGCCACGGTATAAACGGCATGTTCTAGCATCAATAAACGATCGCCGACTCCGATGCCTAGGGCCCCTCCA
Organism: Synechococcaceae cyanobacterium RL_1_2; assembly: GCA_012033095.1. Classification (GTDB taxonomy): domain Bacteria; phylum Cyanobacteriota; class Cyanobacteriia; order Cyanobacteriales; family JAAUPO01; genus JAAUPO01. Next base: position 484 of record JAAUPO010000160.1, read on the forward strand.
GAGCCGCCTTCTCCAATTACGGTACAAATGATCGGGACATCTAGTCTAAACATTTCTCTCAAGTTGTAGGCGATCGCTTCTCCTTGTCCTAAATTTTCTGCTTCGAGGCCAGCCCAGGCTCCAGGGGTATCAATGAAGGTGATAATGGGCATCTTGAAACGATCTGCATGTTCCATTAGGCGCATCGCTTTACGATAACCACCGGGGGAAGCCATGCCAAAATTACGCAGCACATTGTCTTTGGTATCACGACCTTTTTGGTGGCCCATGATCACGATCGGTTGACCATCTAGTCTGGCCACCCCACCCACTAGGGCCGGATCATCATAACCGCCGCGATCGCCATGGAGTTCGAACCATTCTTCGGTCATCGCTTGGATGTAGTCTAACGTGGAAGGACGACGGGGGTGGCGGGCTAACTGTAATCGTTGGGCTGGGGTGAGGGTACCAAAAATTTCCTTACGTAATTTATCTGCCCTAGCTTCGAGTTGTACTAACTGTTCTGACACATCCACATCGTTATCTTCAGCAATGTCACGGATTTGGTTAATACGATTTTCTAATTCCACTAAGGGCTTTTCAAAAGCCAACAAAAAAGTTCTATTTTCTGCTTTTTTACTCATGTTATATCTAGATCTGGGTTAGCTAATGAATGGAACAACGGGAAATAATTAGCCTTGCTCTTCTTGTTCCCACTTCACCTTGACGCGATCGCGAGTAAGGCTTTTAACCTAGACAACGGCCTGAAAAATGGGAGGAGAATCAGCTACGGAGGTAATTAAGGTTTAATGTTTAAAGTTGGATTATTTGGGAATTATTTGGAGATCATTTTAATTAAGCGTAGTCTATTATACTAAAGCCCCACCACAACTAGATCCACTGCCGGCGGTACAACCGTAACAGTAATTAGCTAAATTAATCTCAGCAATGACATCTAAACTATCTAGTTCTAGCAATTTAGCTAGGGTGACGGGTTCATGTTGGTTTGTATGGGCAGGAAGCAATTCCATTTGATTAAAATCACAATCATAGACCCGGCCTTGGTAGTCAATGGATAATTGATCCCGACACATTACATGCTCCAATGTGGATGGATTGTAATGGGTTTCCAAGAACTGAAGATAGGGTTGTTCTAATTGATGCCGTTGTAAATACTGTTTGGTGCGGCCGATCGATAAATTAGTGATGGTAAATAAATGGTTAAAACTAATCTGAAATTGTGTAGCTAAAAATTCTTTATAGTCCTGTTCTAACTGCCCTTGATCGGGGTTAACCTAATTGCGCGTTTGGAAGGGGGGGATTATAAACTAAATCCAATTCCAGGGCTGGATCGGTACCGTAACCTAATTCATTTAATAAACGAATTGCTTGAATGGAGCGATCATAAACCCCTGAGCCCCGTTGTTGATCCACATTATCTTGTAAATAACAGGGCAAAGAAGCGATGACCTTTAATTGGTGCTTAGCAAAATAGCTAGGTAAATCTTCAAAACCACGCTCCAGCATAATGGTGAGGTTTGAGCGTACGAGCACGGTTTTATTTAAACTGCGGGCTTTTTCGACAATTTCCCGAAAACCATAATTTATCTCCGGTGCCCCCCCAGTTAAGTCCACCGTCGTTAGTTGGGGAAAGCGATCGAGGATTGTTAAAATTTGCTCACAAATTTCAGGGGTTAGTTCCTCTGTCCTGCTTGGCCCTGCCTCTACATGGCAATGGGTGCAAGCTAAGTTACATTTTTTCCCTAAATTAACCTGTAGCGTCGTAATGGTTTTTTTAGTGAGAGTTTGGCCTAACTTGTTGGTAAATGGGGTAACAGAGGTGGAAATTTCCATATCGATCGCAGCTAGAAAAAAGATAGTTGTACTAAACCGGTCACCCTCCTGAAGATCGAATTTTAGGAATGGGAGGGGTATGAACTAATTCAGTTTAAGGTTTATTTGGGCTAGAGCAGTAATAATCTTCATCGGCGATACTTAATAGTTGAAAAATCAACTCCCACAATGCTCATCCCCAAGTAAAACGTGATGGGTAGCCATTATGGTTTAGAAGCTCTGATTCTCAAGGTTTTTGGTGAATTGCTCAGGAACTTAACTAGGGCAAGTTAGCATAAACAGGACTTACGCAAAAATTTCGATTCTGTCCGGGGAACCATGATGTTTAGGGATGTTTAGGGACAATGGTTCAAGCAAGTCCGCCAACGTTGGGGGATTTAGGGGACATGTGGCTAAGTCCTAATAAATAATGGATTTTATGGATTTTATGGATTTTGATGAAACATAGTGAATTTTATAACTATAGACAACAGTTTGAACCCCATAATTGCTTGCTATGCAAAGACGTTCGTGGACTTGATCATAAGTAAATTCGCTATAAATTTAGCCCAAATAGCCATCCCATAATGTTAATGATCTTAGTCATTGGGAGCCGTGGCATGGTCATTAATGCGAAGTTTGGGTCAAATAGGGATCTAAGTTAGTAAAGAGACAACGCAGTCCCCTTGGTGAACGGAATAGTTTGATAGGCAATCGAAGACTACCCCCCGCTCCAGGGAACGGACAATTTTTTCCCTAGGGCAACTACCATCTTTATCAAAAGTCATGAGGGCGTAGAGTTGCTCCCCTTCTTTGATTTTTGTGCCGAGGGGAGCTACATCCGTAATGATCCCCCCCGCGATCGCGTGATACTCACGAATATTTTTTGCTAGGTAGGATTCAGTTTTAAAGTCCTTGACCGGTTCCTGGGGAATAGTAGCCAAAATCCCTTGATGATAAAGATAATTGGTAATGCCTTGAAATCCATGTTTAACGGTTTTTGCATCCACATCCATACCGTTCCCTAATTCTAAAGTCCAGGATTGACGATCAAGGTTGATTTTGCGATCGCTGGCCGCAAATAGATCCTGGAGCTTGAGCCACGGTTGTAAAAAAGTTTCATTAAAGCTATTACCCGAATATCCCCCCTCCCCACACATGATCCCGTAGTTCATCAGAAATAAAGGCATGGCCTCTTTTTGATGGGGGAAATAATAAAGATGATCGATCGCGTTATTGCTGGAGCTATGGATATCGATCGTCATATTGGCATCAAGGGATAATAGTTGCAGCAAATAACGATACTGCTGGTAAAACGGTAAACCCCTAGGACTATCTAAGGCATGGGCCCCATTGAGATGTAGTTGCAGTACATCAATGAATTTAGTTTGGATCTCTTCATCGCTTAAATCAATGGACTCCTCAATAAATTCTGACCAAGGGAAATCAATCCCATTAAAATCCCAAAAATTCGATTCCAATCCCGACCATCGTAGGGATTAAAACGGCCTGTGGAAAAAAATGTTGCCGTTGGTTGGTGGCCACCGGATTACATAGGGGTACTAACCAAATTTCCCCCTGGAGTTGATCTAAGTCGATGGTTTTTAAATATTCAATTAACCGCTGAATAACGATATTCCCAACGATTTCCGCCCCATGGAGATTAGCTTGAATATAGACTTTTTTCCCTTACCCATGCCAATGAATTTATACACCTGCAAAGATAGTTGATCCCCGGAGGGGAACTGTTGAATTGGGGTGTAATCAATGATTGGTTGCATCGTTTTTACTGAACTTAAATGTTATTCCGGATTATTCCGGCAAGAATGCTACTTTGGGTTAACCATGTTGGTAACGGCATAATGCCCTTAATATAGCTGATGGGAAAACCCCAGGGGAAATAACATTTATCCTTTGTTAAGGAATAAGAATTTAATAACATCTAAAACTTAAATATTGATGGGTTACGCTCCCTTGAGGGATACCCTACAAATTTCTAAGTTATTTAATTCACGATCCTAAGAACCTTTGTTAAGAACGTTGGGGAGAGAAGGAGCACCCCTCAAATGGATAAATACGACTAGATCGCCTTGATAATTAACTAGGGCGTGTCATCCATTAGGGTTAAAACCGTGATCCTGAGCTAGGTTCAGAAAATATCGTTTTAAACTGAAATCCTTAGCTAAGAAGAGTTTCCGGTTTAAATGATAACAGCCCCTAAGGTGAACTTATTTAATGGAGTAACACTTATAGTCAATTTAATTTAGTATGGGGTGGCTGTTCCTCTCAATGTAATGTTTTCAGATCTATTTGTTTCCCCTAATTATTTAAAAAGACTATATTAAAATTAACAATAGTTAATAATTTATTCCTGAACAAGATTCTTTCCCTCCATCAAGGGGAAAAAGACCAAGCCAAGACCATACTTATAGCCTTTTTCAATAATTATGGGAAATAAATAGAGCTAAAATCAGTTTATGGTAAGGAGCGAACATCCCATACTAAATCCAATTGATCATAGTAATCTATTAGAAGCTGTTTATAAAGTCCATCGAATTTGCATTTTGCCCCCCTAAATCCCCCCAAAATTTGAGGTACTTTTTAATAATTTTTCAGGAATTTCTCCCCCCAGCATTTTGGGGCCAGGGGGGCTTTATACATCAGCTCTTAAGCCGGAGTTAATCAGTGGTTGCTTCTTCAATATATAAATAGTTATGAATACAATTCATTAATTGGGTAGAAGTAAAGGATTTCGCTAAAAAACCGGCTACACCCACTACTTTCGCTTTCCGTTGATCGAGGGTCATGATCGTGTCTCCCATCGCTACGATCGGAATATGGGCCAAACTGTAGGTGTGTTTCAATACCTCAGCAAATTGATAGCTATCGATGGTACTGAAGTCAAAGTCAAGGAAAATTAACTTAGGAGCGGTTGCAATAATGTGGGGTAATTCAATCAAGGGTTGGGTAAAGTTAACCGTACTATAGCCTAGGGTAGCTAGAACCGTATTAATCTGGTAGTAACACTCTTGATCCGGGGTTAAACAGAGAATTAAGCCTTGATCCCCCTGATCACTAAGGGTCAAAGTTTGATTTACCTTTGTAATGTTGTCTTGATCGGACGCGATCGGAATTGGTAAATCTGGCAGTTGAAATAGTTGTAATCCCTTACGCTGGAACAGGGGGATTAAAATATCTGCCCAACGTAGTAAATCAAGGTGGGTCGCAGCGATAAAATCCCATAGGGTGAGGGTTCCTAAAAAGTATTTTCCCCATTTCACATTTTCTTCTAAGTTGGCAACAGCCAGGGGACTCACCGTCGGGCTCAGTCTTCCTAAACCCTTTTCAAACCATTGGGTATAGAGGTCTAGGGTTTTGAGTAACACCGGTTCAACTTCTAAATAGGACAGGGAAAGGGTTAGGGATAAACCAGACTCATCTTGATCCCGCTCAAGCCAGTGCCATTGGGCATCGGGCCAAAAATTACAATCAAAAAATATTTCCCTAGCGATCGCCCGCAACACCGCTTTTCCTTGGGTGACCGTTAATTTTTTATTCATTACCCCTTGATAGAGTAATTGATATTCCCACAAATCATGGTCAAGCAAAGATTGGGGATTGGGCCGCCAACCGGGGCAATGGAATTTCAGGGCCCGGTACCATCGACGGGCTTGGTGGAGGGTATGGGTTGCTAATAACAAACGGCCCGCTAATAGATCCACTTTGACGATCGTGACCCCTTCCGCTGTGCGTAGGAGTAGTTTACCGTTCCCCCGTTGACGGGAAAGGCGATCGAGGTGGGTAA
>JAAUPO010000161.1 GCA_012033095.1 Synechococcaceae cyanobacterium RL_1_2
TCCCACAAATTCCAATAAATTCCAATAAATTCCAATAAATTCCAATAAATTTCAATAAATTCCAATAAATTTAGGACTTACGCACAAGCCCCCTAAATCCCCCAAATTTGAGGGACTTACTTGAACGATTGTCCCCAAACATCATGGTTCCCAAGACAGAATCGAAATTTTTGCGTAAGTCCTGAAATTTAGACCCATCAACGGGATAGGGACGAACAATTAATTTTAAGGAGTTCGGCCCAACATTTTTAACCAATATTTTTAAATGGATAGCTATAGTTAATTGAATTTAGTATGGGATTTTTACTCTTTGCCATAGGCTGATTTTAGCTCGATTTGTTTCCCATAATCATTTCAAAATACTATATCCTCTCAACTTGAAACTGAACCAAGGAAAAATCAAAAACATTAAGTTTTTTCTACTTTAACCAAGGGAATCTGTGGGGGATAGATTCAGGGGAATTTCAATCAAAAAGGTGGTGCCTTGTCCTAATTCCGATGTACAACTTAAATGGCCTTGGTGCCGATCGCTCACAATTTGATAGCTGATGGATAAGCCTAAGCCGGTTCCTTTTCCCACTGGCTTAGTGGTAAAAAAGGGATCAAAAATATTATTTAAAATCTCTGGTGCAATGCCCACACCATTATCCTTCATGGCAATGATCACCGATTGGTCTTGGTTAACCGACGTAGTAATCTTGATTTCTGGTTGAGCTTGGTCTTCTAGGGCATCAATGCTATTGGCCAAAATATTCATAAATACCTGATTAAGCTGGCTCGGATAACAGGTAACTTCCGGTAAATTGCCGTAATTTTTGGTGACCACCAGGGCCGGCTGATCCTGCCGTCGTTGTAAACGGTTATGTAAAATCAATAAAGTATTGTCCAGACCTTCATGGATATTAGCGGATTTGAGGGAGGCCTCATCTAAACGGGAGAAATTGCGCAGGGACAACACGATCGTCCGAATGCGATCGGCCCCCGTCTCCATGGATTTAATGATTTTAGGGAGATCATCAATTAAAAAATCTAATTCAATATCCTGGATAAAGGATTCAATTTCTTGAGGTAAACTTTCATTAAAACTGTTATATAGGTTAATCAGGCTTAATAAGTTATTGATATATTCGGAAACATATTTTAGGTTGCCGGTAATGAAATTGACGGGATTATTAATTTCATGGGCAATACCGGCCACCATTTGGCCCAGGGAAGACATTTTTTCCTGTTGAATTAACTGGCTTTGGGCTTCCTTTAGTTTTTTAAGGGTATTAGCTAATTGTAGTGCTTGGGTTTGGGAAGCAACGGCAGTGGCTTTAGCCTGGGCAAAGTTTTCGGCTTGATCGATCGCGATTACTAATTGATCCACCACCCCTTGCAACAGTTCTAGATCCCCATCAGACCACTTTCTGGGTTGGGTGCAACTACACAGGATGGTGCCTAAATGTTCGGAACGGGTTTAAAGGGAATTAACGCGATCGATTCGGTTTTTAATTCCCGTAACATGGCTTTTAAATCCTCGTATAGGGGGGAATCCAAAAAGAACATGTCATCATTGATACTATTGATTTCAATGGTTTTGACATCGAGAATATAGTGGGATAGGGGCTGAAGACTATCGGGGTTAAAACTCCTGCTACCATGGTGGTCATTAGGATCTAAATGGGCTTCATGGCTCACCATCATTGTGATTTCTTGCTCTTGGGGCCAGCACCAGAGGTAATAGCAATGATCTACGTTGAGCAATTTGATCATGCCATTGACGGCGATCTGGAGGATCGTGTTTAAATCCATGGAATCACGGATTTCATTGGCTAATTTAAGCAACATGGTTTCTCTACGGGAACCTAGGGCTGTTTTGGCTTGAATCCCATCCAGGGCGATCGCGATCATTGGCACAACGGCGGTTAAGGCCCGATCCGCTAGCCCACGGGATTCGGCCCCATGCCATAGGGCTAAAACCCCAAGTAATTTTTTCTCCACAATCAACGGGTAGGCAAATAGGTAGATTGCTGACTCCCCTTGGCCGATAGGTTGCCCCGTATTCAAAGCCATCGCCGGATTGGATAATTCAACGGCGGCATCCATCAAGTCTGGATCAAAGTCTTGTAGGCCAAAATTCAACGGGGACACCGGTACTTCCCCCAAAGGATGACGGCGATCGGCGACCCAACCAATCAAGGAAAGGTGAAGGCCCTGTTTGGTTGGTAAATAGCGTAGTTTGAGCAGATGATGGATGCCCTCTGGAGGGGTAGAGTCCATGGCATAGCCCTGGCTAAAACCTTGTAGTTCTAATTGTTGTAGCTTAGGATTATGGAGCCAAATCCCCACAGCGACGCTAGCTAAATAATGGTTAATGGTCTCTGCCCAATTTTGAACGGTGAGCTCCCATGGGCCCCCAGCAATTATGTGATGGTTAATCGCGGTGGTAAGCTCTGTAATACACGATCGCTCTACAAGATCCATTTCCATGGTTTTGCGATCGGAAATATCCTGTAATGAGCACCACAATTCCTGGCCCTGGCTAATCACCTGGAGTTGCCACCATTGGTTTAAGGTGGGTTCGTGTAGTTCTAACGGCTCCATCTTAGTTTGGGCTATTAAGCTCAGGCTTTGCTCCAAGTAGGCTAATACCTGTTCCTGTTGCACGCGATCGAGCCTAGCCTGAAACCAAGGACTATCAACTAAATTACCCCCCATTGAGCCCATCAGAGCAGTCCTATCTCCATGGATGGATTGGAGTCGCCATTGCAAATCCAAAATGAAGAAAGTATCAAAAAAAGGTGAAAACTATTTCAAAATTACTCAAAATTGATAAATCTGAGGTAGAGGTCAATGTCATTAGTCCATCCCGAAAAAATGTTATCGATCGAGATCGATGAATTAAATCTTGAAAATCAGAGCTATTAACTGCATCCTTTTAGATTTCACCCATCATGGTTCTTTCTTCAGACCAACCTAAGGCTACTCCACAATATTTTACGTATATTTTATGTTTTTTAATACTGTGGCAAGGAGACCATGGCCCCATGGCTCAAACCTAGGCTCTGAATGTATCGCAGATAACACCAAATCAAAAAATACGGTAGTCCTACATAAGAACCTAATATAAGAAATATAAGAGGATGTTTGAAAAGTATCAAATGTTGTTGAATCGCCCCCTACATCCCTAAATTTGGGGAGCTTCATTACCTAAAAATCTTTGCTATCTATTCTTTCCACAAATTCATAGGATGCCTATTTAAGTCAATTTGGTATAAGGGATAAATATCCTGGAATTAGTTTAATTAACCTTTTTAAGCCTAAAGCCGTCATTCTCCGCTGATATCACGATAGGTTAAAACCTTGATCCCGCAGCACTGATTCACCACTACAGTCCCAGGGCGATCGCTGCATTTTGCCCACCAAAACCAAATCCTAACACTAAGCTATGGTGAAGGGGTTGGTTCTCGGTGGCCATGGGTAAGTTGAGATCAAATGCTGGATTAGTTAACCCTGCGTTGGCAATTACAGTTTTTTGCTCCATCATTTTTAACGTTAAGGCGACGGAAATGGTGCCGGAAGCCCCCAGGGTATGGCCGGTATAACCCTTCGTGGCAATCACTGGGGGACGGTGGGGGAACAGATCACTAATTAAGTTAAATTCCAATTGATCGTTCAGTTGGGTACTGGTGCCATGGCTATGGATTAAGTCAATGTGACTAGGGGTTAACCCCGATCGCTGAAGACATTGTTTAATCCCGTGGCGGGCCATTTTGCCTGTGGGTTCTGGAGCGGTGGGATGATAGGCATCACAGGTAAGACCGTAACCTAGTAAACGACCATATATAGGAGCTTGACGATGTTGGGCAGCGGTCAAGCTTTCTAAAATGAATAGGGCCCCGCCTTCCCCTAATACCAACCCTTCTCGATCGCGGTCAAAGGGATAACAACCAGTGGTGGCTAAGGCTCCAATTTGATCGAAGGTGGCCAAGGTCAGGGGGGTAACGGGACATTCCACCGCCCCGACGAGGACGCGATCATAATGACCAAATTTAATCAAATCATAGCCATAGGCCAGGGTATGGAGACCCGTGGTGCAGGCCGCACTCATGGCGGTAACCATGCCCGTTGCTCCGGTAATTTGGGCTGCTAAACTGGCTAAATGGTGGGGTAAATGCTCTAACCAAAGCCCTTCCTGGGTCTGGTCGGAAATTCTGGCTTCCCAATGGGATTGAAACCCTCGACTCGAACCGATCGCGATCGCCAACTCCGGTAGAGGGGGAGTTAATTCACTGCTGTGAAGGGCTTGGGTAATAATTTTTGTGGCTAAGCGATCGAGGCAGTGGGGCCGATCTTCAATCATAGCGAGGGGATAGGCCGGCAAACTCAGAAACGGTTGACGAGGCATAATGGCCGACTCCCCCTGCACCATCCGTTGCCAAGTTTGGGCTAAATTCCCTAAAGCCGAGAAAAAACCAATCCCAGTAATAACTACTTCGTCCATGGTGGTCTCACCCTCAACCTAAAATCCAATCAAAATAATCTGTATCTGTGGTTAGTAAAATCCCCCAACCCAGGGTTCGGTTGTTGCCTTTTTACTCCTTGGGTAATCAGGCTATCATTAACTAGAAACAGATTAAACCCCCATATTGTTGTTTGTACTGCCCTTTTAATGGTTAACTCCAGCTTTAGTGAACTTTTCCATACCGATCAGCTCCCCTCTCCCCACAACAGCGGAGGGTGTCCCAAGCTAAAGCCATTGCTAACCAACAATGGTGCGGGGCGATCGCTGCCATGGAACAGCTCCTCACCCACCATGCAGCGCAATTAAATGAGGGTTTAATTATTAGTACTCCGGTGCCAGTGATTACCGAACCCAAGGTCATCGCTAATTTTACAACGGCGGTGTTAAAACATGCCCAGCACCATCGTTTAAGCCTTAATCCTGCCTCCCCAGCACCCCAACCATGGCAAGGTTTACCTAATTGTTTAGACCCCTCGGATCACTCCCATCTAAACCAAGAACAGTTTTGTTGGGTATTAACCAAGCAGTTTAGTTTATTAATGTTGCTGGGAGTCAATCCTGAAGGTTTAGATCAGTTCTATTTTTCCTTTGATCCCCATCTCCAAAGTCAGGCGTGGGATTTATTGGTGGGCTGCGATCGTAGTCGCGAAATCTTTAGTGTCTATCACCGCAAATTCCGTTTGTTGAGCCAAAATATACCTGGGTCAATGAATTTAGTTCTTTGATGCTCCAGCATTTACCTCCCCACAAACCGGCGGTATCCCCTACCATCAAACATCAAAACAACTTATTGACGCGATCCAACCCCGATCCTAGTCAAGAATTAAAATTACTCCAGGTGCTCACCCATGAAATCCGTACCCCCCTCACCAGTATTAGAACCCTGATTCGTTCTTTAATTAAACGGTATCCTTTACCGGCTAAGGTGATGCAGCGGCTCCACAGTATTGATCAAGAATGTACGGAGCAAATTGAACGGATGGAACTAATTTTTAAGGCCACGGAATTGGAGAGCAATAAAACCCAAACCCCAGGAACGCAGCTCACTCCGATTTCGTTGCAAATTATGTTTGAAACTAATATTCCCCGTTGGCAACAACAGGCCCAAAGGAGAAATATTAATTTGGATGTATTGATGCCCCAGCATTTACCCCAAGTGGTAATTACGGAACCAGCCTTGTTAGATCGCATGTTAACCGGCCTTATTGAAAAATTTACCCGTAATTTGACCACCGGCGATCGCATTCAACTGCATATTTCCACCGCCGGCAATCAACTCAAACTCCAACTATTACCCCAAGCCAATCACCACCATCGCTTTGAAGCCCTGGGACAACTGCTAACTTTTCAACCTACGACCGGTAATGTCAGTTTAAATTTGGATGTTACTAAAAATCTATGTCAGGCCCTGGGGGGTAAGTTAATTGTGAAAAATAAACCCACCCAAGGGGAAAGTTTTACGATCTTTTTACCCTTAGGCAATCGCTAAGGATCGTGAATTAAAATAACTTAGAGGATGTCTAAAAAGTCTCAAATGTTGTTCAATCGCCCCCTAAATCCTCCAAGTTGGGGGGACTTAATTGCTTAA
>JAAUPO010000162.1 GCA_012033095.1 Synechococcaceae cyanobacterium RL_1_2
AAGTGGGGAATTTAATGATTTTCAGAAATTTCTCCCCAGAATGGGGGCTGGGGGCTTTTAAAATATCCTCTTAGAAATGTGTAGAGTATCCTTCGAGGGAGAGTATCTCCATTTAAGTTTTAGATTTTATTAAATCCTCATTCCTAACTAGGTCAGACCATGAAGATCCTTACTAGAATTGGCTTTCAATGTACTCAATTTCCACAAGCTATTTAGGATTGCTATCGTATGGAAAATTAATCCTGATCGCAATTGTTCCCAATCGAAATAAACCCAGATATACCCTTACTTTCCTCGGAGGATTAAACCCCTTGATAATCAATTATCCTGGGCCTAAATATCCTTACACCTTTAGCACTACCCAGGATTTTAGTAGGAGCTAAAACTTGAGAAAAAGCTATCATCAATGTCTAACCCCAGGGATTGACCCATTAGCTTTAAACGCAGTCCTTCCGTAATTTGTTGATGATGGAGCCAATCCCTCAGAATAAAAATTTTGTGCATTACCAATAGTTCTAACCCTTCGGGGTTGAAGATGATCCCCTCAGTACGGTTGAACTGGTGGGGAACGATCATTGCAACATAACGACTAAGCTCCCCAGACTGCCAATCTAAAACAAAGGGAAACCAAGGAAATACGCTATCTAAACGTAAAAACCATAGCCTTACTTCGGGAATTTCAGATAACTCCCTCGGATCTTCTGGCTCTTGGGGATAGGTGATTTTCAACTTAACGGCTTTCTCGTACTCAGCGATCGTACCAGCGTTTTAAACTCGGCTCTATCACCTCCAGGATGGGGCTTAGATCTAAGTTTTCAATGTGATGGTGTTCAATGGGGATCTCTAAATTCATTGATATCTTTACGGGATTTAATTTACGGAGGGGGGGCTTCTGCCGGTGCACCTCCAGCCGCTGCCTCTGCCTCGGCCGCCGCTGCCGCCGCTTCTTCCGCCGCCAAGCGATCGCGTTCTTCCTTCGACAGGGCGCAACGACATCAAGGGTAAAGCCCGTATTCAGGATCAAATCCCCTTTCATCGTGATTTTGCTAGTTTTAGGATCAAAAATATAGGTTGGATTTTCCTCCACCTCAATACTGGTTTCCCGAAAAAATAACATGGTTTCAAATCTTTCCAACTTTTTAAACACCGCTTCCGTTTGGGGGGCAGTACCTTGGAATTCAATGCCAATGGTTTGTTTCAGAACTTTTTTATTTACTAAAGTTCCTAGGGAGTCATCTTCAACTATTTGAGGTTCAGGATTTTCAATATCGTAGGCAGTGATTTTTACCCCTTCCGATTGCATGATCGTCGAAACGTCCCTCAAAAGGGTAGGTAGGGTTTCACTACGGCCAAACAACCCAGCAATCTGGGGCCTTAGGGTTTCTTTGCGGGCCAGCTCGGTATTAAGATTTTGAATTTGGGTTTGAACATCAGAAATTTGATTGAGCTGTAATTCAGATTCTACTTGGTTCTAAGTTAGTCTGAAGGCCTGCATACTGTTCTTGGGCCGGTAACACTAGCTTCCAAACCAGATAACCAGCTCCAGCCACCCCAGCGATCGCGATTAGGATACCGGTAACTTTAGGGGTAAAGGTAATACCAAAAGCTTCCGGATACTGGGGAGACTGTAACTCTTGATCGTCAATAATAAATTCAGCAGTCATATTTTATGGTGCTCCTTCTGTTTCTGCGGTAGGTTCCGGTGGGATGTTGGAGATGACATCAATCAAACCCTGTTGCTCAAAGACTTTATAACGAGCGGTGAAGCCATCAGCCCTTTGCGCTCTAATTCAGATGCTAACTTAAGAGAAGAAACATCGGTGAGGGCCACCTGAATAGTAAACTCAACGACTTCCTCCGGTTTCAACTTAATTAAAACTGGAGAATCTTCCCCTTCCTTTAACGCTGTTTCCAGGGTAATCGGGTTATCGGTGGGATCCACGGACTCAATAAAGGTTTTGCCAGAATCCACCAAGGATGATTCCTGTAGAGTTAACAGAAAATTATTGACATCGGTATAGGTGCCACCAAATCCTTCTATCGAAACACTAATAAAGCCCTTTTCTTCATCTAGACCGTTATCGGTAATTGTCTCTAATTGGATATTAGGGGGCATACGATCTTTAATATCAGCTAACAGGGCAGACCAAGGTTTAACCTGATTTAAAATGCTACCAAAGGCTTGAAATTCTTGATCGATTTTTGCGATTTCCCCTTTCAATCGGCCAATCTCTGCATTTTGGGCTTTAGCCGCATCCAACTCCGCTTGGATTTTTTGAATTTCTTGATTGATATTGGCGGTTTTATTATTTACTTGCCACCACCAGCCCCCAGCTGCCCCTAGGGCCAACAAACCAACAGCCACGCCCCCGAAAGTGGGAATAATATCATTGAAAGACGCACTATTGGTTTTGGGTTTAATCGTTGTTTTGCTCTCTTCATTGAGAGCCCGATCGCGGAGAAAATTAATGTCAATACTATACATTGTCGTTAAAGCTCCCTTAAACCTAAACCTAAAACCGTTGCGAATCCTGGCCGTTGTACCGCAGATATTTCTTCATCTGTTTCAAGGCCTAGGGATTCAATGGGATCAATAACCATAGTCGGTACGCTTAACTTCTGGGTAAAAAATTCATCTAATTGGGGAACCCCACCACCGGGTCCCCCCTAATAATAACTGAACTACTTCCAAATCCCCAGTCTGATTTAAATAAAAATCAATGGAGCGTTTTAATTCATCCGATAACTCCCCTAGGGTTCTCAAGAGGGAAGCCATCCCCGGATTAATCCCCGTAGCACCGGTTTTTCCCCCTTCCATGGGGGTAATGGGGATAGTCATACTTTGCAATAATTCTGTATTGCGATTACTCGGTAAATTCATCGCTCTGGATAGGGCGTTCTGTAACTGATAAGTCCCGATCGGCACAGTGCGGGAAAATTGAGGTACACCGTCCACAATAATGGCAATTTCCGTACTATCAAACTCAATATCAATTAAAACAACCCCTTCCCTAGAACCAAACTGCCGTAATTGCTCTCGAATGGTGCGAATCATCGCAAAAATATTGATATCTAGCACATCGATCGAAAGGTTAGCCTGTCTAAACACCTCTAAATAGGTATCAGTTACATCCTGTTTCGTGGCAACCAACAGCACGTTAACCTTTTCAATGCCATCCTCGTCTTCAAAATAACCCAGCTTTTGATAAGCTAAATCCACTTCTTCCCTAGGATAGGGTAAGTATAAGCCCGCTTCATGGTTCAGTACCATATCCTTGAGTTCCGCATCATCTAACTCCGCCGGAATTGGAATGATCCGAAGAATTGATTCCCGCATCGGTACGGCAGTACTAACTGAAGTGGTATTGATGTTGTATTTATTAAACACATCTTGGATCAGTTCTGCTAAGGCCCCTGGATCAGCAATTTGTCCTTCTTCGATTAAACCTTCTGGTATTTCATCGGAATGAAATTTTACTAATTTATAATGTTGACCCTGTTTTTTCAATTGAGCGATATTGATTCGTTCCGGAGATATTTCTACTCCAATGCCTTTGGCTTTGGCACCAAACAGGTTTTTTAATCGATCGAGCATAACAGCTAGTGGGGTTTGAGTTTTGAATAGCAGTGGATTATTATCAGTAAGCCTTGGTTTTTTCGTACTCTATTGTTTCAAAGAATAGGGCAAAAAGCGCATTGTGATCATTAATTATAGTTATTAATTTTGCGAGAATATGGTGGTTATTAAAAAATTTCAAACCTGGGCGATGGTACTTTGTAGTCTAACCACTTTGACTATCGCTGGCTGCGGTGGAAACGGGAATCCAAGCTCCAACGGTTCCCAGGAAGTGGAGTTTTGGACGATGCAGTTACAACCTAAATTTAATGATTATTTTACCCAGCTCAATCAGAATTTTACCCAAAGTCATGGCAATACTGAAATACTCTGGGTAGATGTGCCCTGGTCAGCCATGGAAAGCAAAATTTTAACATCGGTGTCTGCCCAAACGGCCCCCGATGTGGTTAATCTTAACCCTAGTTTTGCTTCTACTTTAGCTGGGGATGGGGCTTGGTTAGATTTAGATGAACAATTATCCCCTGAAAGTAAATCTTTATATTTACCGAAGGTATGGAAAGCGAACGTCATTGACGATGTAACCTTTGGTTTGCCTTGGTACATTACCACCAGGGTGACTTTTTTTAATCAAGAGCTATTAGCCCAAACCAGTTACCAACAACCCCCTCAAACTTTTAGTGAGTTAGCGGCTTTTGCCAAGGAACTGAAAGAGAAAACAGGTAAGTATGCTTTATTTGTTAGCTTTGTCCCAGGAGATTCGGGGGAGGTGCTTGAATCCTTGGTGCAAATGGGAGTAACGTTAATTAATGATCAGGAACTAGCGGCCTTCAATTCTCCTGAGGGGAAAGCGGCCTTTCAATTTTGGGTTGATTTGTATCAACAACAGCTTTTACCGCCGGAGGTGTTAACCCAAGGCCACCAAGAAGCGATCGCGTTATACCAATCCGGCCAAGTTGCGTTACTGTCTGCTGGGCCAGAATTCAGTAATACCATCGAAACCAATGCGCCCCAGATTGCTGCCAATTCGGGAGTTGCCCCCCAAATTACTGGTAATACCAAGAAAAAAGCTGTGGCGGTGATGAACTTAGTGATTCCCAAGGATACGGATCAACCGCAAAAAGCCTTAAATTATGCCTTATTTGTAACCAACGATCAAAATCAATTAGCCTTTGCCAAGCAAGCCAAGGTACTCCCCTCCACCGAAAAAGCCCTAACCCAGTTAATTACGGAACTGTCCACGGAAAAAAGTGAAGGATTTACTGCGGCGACCTTAGTGAGTGCCAAACAATTGGTGGATGGGGAAGTGCTATTACCGCCCATTAAGAATCTTAATCTCTTACAAAAAATCATCTATGAAAATCTTCAACAGGCCATGTTAGGAGAAAAAACCGTTGACCAAGCGATCGCGGACGCGGAAACCGAATGGAACAATCTTGTTAAAAAATAGTTCTAAATCTGAATCTATTTAGGGATTGACCCTATTATGATGGGAGTCTTGCGATCGAAACACCGAACCAAACTAGCATTTAATTAAGGAAATAAAGCTACACCTAATATTTCACCGGCATTTCACCGGCTAACTCCAATTCAACCAGTGCCCACTGCAAATATCCCATGGCCTAGCCACCAGCTTGATTTAATTACCAAGATCACAACTACCATACTTTCAACTCTGCGATCAAGGATTAGGTTCAAACTGGAGAATGAACCATGAATGGGCTTGTGGGAGAGGTAGAGCTTCTAAACCTATTTACTTGCTTGATCTTGGTAGTGCCTCTTTAGCACTAAATTCCATTTAACTTCTTACTTTTCTATATGAACAAAAGATTTGACACCCTTTCCTTTCTCAGTGCTTGTTTGCTTGCTTGTGCCACTACTGTCTTAGCGAACGATTTGAGTGCCACAGCCGCAAAAACCACGGGTGCTGCTAGAACTGTATATTCCTCAGAATTTGTCAAAACCTTCAATGAAGAATGTACTGCCGAAATCAATAATTATTTTGAAGATGCGGCCGTGCCTCCACTTGCCAATGTGTCTTAGATAAACTGGCGGACAAAAAATACAGCGAGGAAAAAATTGCTGACCTTGCAGGGGCCAACTCTGAAGATAAGAAAGTTTCCTTAGAATTGATTACTATCACTTTAACCTGCTTGTAGGTATTAAGTTAGCCATTAAGAGAGGGGGCTTACCTAAATCATTCAAGCGAACCAAACGAGCCATAAGTTTGGTGGTTTGCCATGGTACAGCGATCGTCACCATGATGACGACATAAACTCCATAATCGGTATCAGTACGGGTCGATTATCGTCGTCCCCCTACAGAATTAGGCTTTGTTGCTTCGGGGATGTCTTCATTTCCCTGATGACGGTTATAACTAATCCCCAATATTCAATAGGACGGTAGAAACAGTTTATCCTTGATTTTTACCGTCTTTTTTGTCAGGACTTACGCAAAATTTCGATTCTGTCCTGGGAACCATGATGTTTGGCTTAAAAAGGGACAACA
>JAAUPO010000002.1 GCA_012033095.1 Synechococcaceae cyanobacterium RL_1_2
CGAATTTGAAGCGATCGCCAATAAATCCACTTTCGGTTGGGCCAGATAACATAACGCAATCAAATGTAAACCAAATACAAAATAGGTTAAATCCCAGTTAGAGTTAACCGCTCGACTTTTGAGTTGATAGATAAAATCCTTCGTAATGATGGTTGGCCCCAATTCCGTTAAGACCTGATCGACCCTAGGTGTAGCCCCAAAATAATTAGGTAAATTAAGATATTGAGGCTGGGTTAATAATTCCCACACCGTTAATTTTGCCGTGTGCCAGTATCGGATTTCACTGGTAATTACCCCATCTAAGTCAAAAATAATCGTTTCAATTGCGTTGGTCTGGGCGATCTGTTTGGGATCAATCTCTGTAGCCATCGTACTTGTCCTCTCCCCATCATGACAATCCTTGGGGCATCATATTACAACCTTTTCCTGATTTATGATGGCGATCGGTGCAATCATAACTACACCAAATTATTACGGTTGAAGATCCAGATATTACGATTAAACTTGACAATCAAAGGATTTAGATCCGTAGCTATCATTTTCTCCCCTTTTAGAAACTTTAGAAACTATTGTGGTCAATCAAAAACCAATCCAAACTAAAACCTTCTGGCAAAAGCTCAAGCATGGCTTTTGGGAATGGCGGGGGGTGGTGGTCACAAGTCCTCTAATTACGTTAATGGTAGTCGGGGTCAGGGCGATCGGGATTTTAGAAGGATCAGAATTAAACGCCTATGACCAATTTACGCGCCTGCGGCCAGAAGAACCCAGGGATGAACGCATTGCCATTGTGGGAATCACAGAGGAAGATATTACCGAGCTAGGCCAAGCCATTATTCCCGATGAAGTTTATGCGGAGTTACTGTACAAACTAGGAGCCATGAACCCCAAGGCCATTGGCTTTGATATTTATCGAGACGTGCCCGCTGGGGGAGCCATCGAAGCCTATGCTGCCCTAGAAAAGGCTTTTGAGGAAGTACCCAATGTCATCGGGATCCAAAAAGTAATTGGTGCTCCCGGTATCAGCGCGATCGCGGCCCCCCCAGTATTAAAAGCCAAAGGTCAAGTGGGAGCCAATGACCTAGCCCCCGATCCCGATCAACGGATTCGGCGAGCTTTTGTCATTGTGCAGGACAACAATGATGGTGGGGTGGATATTCCCAGTTTTGGCACCTACCTGGCCATGAAGTACCTCGAACCAGAAGGGATCGGCATCGAATTAGTGGATGACATTAACAATTGGTGGAAAATTAACGAAGCGGTGCTACAGCCCTTCGACGACAACGATGCGGGCTATGTTCGGGCCGATGCGGGCAAATATCAAATCATGCTCAATTATCGAGGCCCCAGCAAAAGTTTTGAAGTGGTTTCAATGATGGATGTGATCAAAGGTCGTGTTCCCCCAGACTGGGGCCGCGATCGCATTGTGGTCATTGGTGCCGTCGCCCTTAGTTTACAGGACTTATTTACCGTCCCCTATACCCGGAACGCCGATGACTATATGTCCGGGGTGGAAATCCATGCCAATATGGCGAGCCAATTAATTAGTGCAGCGATGAACGATCGCCCGTTGATTAAATATTGGAATAACAAACAAGAAGTCCTTTGGATTTTTGCCTGGACTTCGATCGGGGCGGTGGTCACTTGGTTAATGCGCCACGATAGCGAATCCAAATCATTTTCCACCAGGGGAGCGATGTTAATCGTAGCCATTGCCGGTAGTTTAGTGGGGATTTCCTACTGGGCATTTTTGCAAAGTTGGTGGATTCCCGTAATTCCCCCGTTATTGGGGCTAGGAGGAGCCACCATCGGCATTGTGTCCTATATTGCTCGCACCGCCGGGGATATTCGTAATACCTTTGGCCGGTACTTGAGCGATGAAATTGTCACCACCTTATTAGAAAGTCCAGAGGGCCTCAAGCTAGGGGGAGAACGCCGTAGTATTACCATCCTCACCTCTGATTTACGGGGGTTTACGGCCACTTCTGAGCGGGTGGCCCCAGAAGAAGTGGTTAAAATATTGAACTTTTATTTAGGCCAGATGGCGGACATCATCACTAAATATAACGGTACGATCGATGAATTTATGGGGGATGGCATCCTCGTTTTGTTTGGTGCCCCCATTAATCGTCCCGATGATCCAGAACGGGCGATCGCCTGTGCCATCGAAATGCAATTAGCCATGGACAACATCAATCAACAATGGTGGAATGGGGCTATTCCCCCCTGGAAATGGGTATTGGCATCAATACGGGGGAAGTGGTCGTCGGTAACATTGGTTCAGAAAAACGAACTAAATATGGCATTGTCGGTAGTCAAGTGAACCTCACCTATCGCATTGAGTCCTACACGATCGGTGGCCAAGTTCTCATCTCGGAAACCACCCTTCAAGAAGTGGGGCCCGATCTAGTGGAAATCGTGAATGCAGAGGAACGAAGCCCGAAGGGGGTCAAAGGCATGATTACCATCTATGAAATAGGGGGCATCAAAGGTAAGCATCAACTATTTTTACCCAAACAAATGGAGTATTATTTTGAGCTACCAGAGCCGATTAACGTTAGATACTCTGCCCTGAAGGATAAGGATGTCGGTGTTTCCTTTGATCAAGGTCAAATTAGCTCCATCTCAGAAAAAGGAGTGATTATCTGTGTAGATCCCAGCGTCACTGAATTGCCCAAGGATTTGGTTAATTTAAAACTTAATTTTACTGATTATCACAATGAAAAAATTACCGATGATATTTATGGCAAAGTAGTAAAGGGAGACCCCCCCATTCCCCATCACTTTTATCTCAGGTTTACTAATCGCCCCCCCCATATCCAGCAAAATTTAGAGGCTCTTTATGCTGAATTAAGCAAGCATTCCTCTTTCGTTAATTCCTAGCCCCACGCTCCTTGTTAGCTCCGTTTTCCTTCTAATTTCATGCTTGGCTTTTGTGTTTATTTTCTATGAGCAAATTACTATTTCTTGGATCTGGTTCTGCCTTTACCGTAGGGACGGATAATTACCAATCCAACTTGATTTTAGAAAGCGATCGCGGTAGTCGAAGGCTATTAATTGATTGCGGTTCCGATATTCGTTTTTCATTATACGATGCGGGATTTTCCTATAAGGACGTTACCGATATTTATATCAGCCATCTCCACGCCGACCATGTGGGGGGGTTAGAATACATTGGCATTAGTGCGATGTTTGATCCCCATTGTCCTAAACCCAATTTATTTACCTCGAAAGAAATTGCAGTGGAGCTATGGGAAAAATCCTTAGCAGGGGGAATGCAAGCGATTTCTGGGGACATTGCAGAACTCCATGATTTTTTTGAAGTAAAAGCGATCGGTCCCCAACGGAGCTTTACTTGGGAGGGCATTACCTTTGAATTAATTAAAGTCACCCATGTAGATGCCGGCTATTACGTGATGCCATCCTACGGTCTGAAATTTCACATCAACGGCCAGCAGATCTTTTTTACCACCGACACCCAATTAATGTGGAAGTTTAGACCCGAACTGTATAAGGATGCAGACATAATTTTCCATGACTGTGAAATTTCCCAATACCCAACGACTGTCCACGCCCATTACGCAGAACTAAGTGCCCTACCAGCGGAAATTAAAGCAAAAATTTGGTTATACGGTTATCAACCAGAGTCTTTACCCGATGCCCACCACGATGGATTTCTAGGATTTGTGGCCAAGGGTCAAGAATTTAGTTTTTAGAGGCTGTTTATAAAGTCAATTAAATTGGCATTTTGTCCCCTAAATCCCCCCAACTTTTTGGGATTTGTAATGATTTTTCAGGAATTTCTCCCCCAAAATTGGGGGCAGGGGGGCTTTATCAATCAGCTCTTAAGTTTGTGTTTAAAGTTTGTTTTTAAGGGGGTGTGCCATGGCCCTTAAAAGGGGACAAGCCCGATTAAAGCTTTGTAGCGTAAGACTGATAGCTATCAATCTCTGTAAAAAATTAGCATAGAAACCAGCATCAAAATTTCAAAATTAATTCATAAACGAAAAATTAACCCTTTTCCAGAATTTTGTAATTGATGATCAAAGCCTTCTGCCCCTCATCCATTTAATTATTTTGTGGAGCGAAACCCCAAAAAGCTTAATTTGTAAAGGAAGCAAGTACTTTGTTCCCTTGTAAGGCCATTGCCAGTATGGCTGCCATAACCGTTAAGCCTCTTCATTTTTTAGATTTTCTAGCTCTTCCTCCTGGGCCTCCTTAGGTTGCAACGTTCGGATCGTTACTTTTTCAATGCGAGGGCCCTTGGTGGACATCACGGTTAATTCCAAATTTTGAAAGGTGAGTTTTTCCCCCGTGGTGGGAATCCGATCGAGGGCATGGATCATAAAGCCCGCCAAGGTTTGATAGTCCTCCGATTCCGGTAAATCGAGACCCTTTTCTTGATTTAATTCCTCTAGATCAATCCCCCCTGGCACCAAAAATAGTTTGTCATTGATATGTTCAATCCCTAAGCGTTCGGGTTCTTCCCCAGTAATTTCCGCAATTAAATCGTCTAGGGTTAATAGGCCCGCTACCCCCCCATGCTCATCCTCAACAATGATCATTTTCTGTTGTAGCCGTTGCATCTGGGAGAGTACATCACTTAAATGGGTATCTTCTTTAACCCGATCGATGGTTTGTTTCCAGGTCGCGATCGCAGAATCATGATCAATCCGATTATGTAATAACGGTACAGCCAAATCCTTAAAATCTACCATGCCGATCACATCGTCAATGGAATTCCCCACCAGAGGGTATTTCGAATAGCCACTATCTTTGACTAACGACAGTAAATCACCGAAGGTGGCACTATGGGCAAGGGGTACAATTTCCGTTCTTGGCACCATAATTTCTTCGGCACAAACATCGGTAAATTCCACCACATTATTGATTAATTCCCGTTCTTCCGCATCTAACCCAGAGAATTCCCGTTCCGTGGTGATGATTAACTGTAACTCCTCTGGGGTAACGCCGTTGTACCAAGAGGCGGGGGTATAGTCAATCCCCATAAATTTTAATAGGAGTTTCGTGCTGTTATTGAGTAACCCCACAAACGGTTTAAAAATTTTCGAAATTGTTTGGATGGGAGTACCAAAAAAGCGGGCTAATTGTTCCGGGTAAATCAGAGCGAAGGATTTAGGTAATAGCTCCCCCAGCACGATCTGTAGATAGGCAATAAAAATAAAGCCCAGGGGTAAAGGTAGGATTCTGGATAGGGACATCGTTAATTCCTCCGATAACCCCCAGAGGTTAATAAATTTGACGATGAGGGAAGCGACGGAATTAGCCCCCGCCCACCCCAGGGCTAAACTTGATAGGGTAATGCCTAACTGGGTGGTGGACAGTAGCCGATCGATGGATTGTTGAAAGGACTGTACCCGCTTGGCCAGTTCATCTCCATCCCCTGCCAATTGATTAATACGCGATCGCCGCACAGAGACGATCGAGAACTCCGCCATCACAAAAAAAAGCATTAATTGCAATCAACAAAACAATCAGCGCAACAGACGTAACGATCTCAGTGAGAGTCATGGAAAGTAAATTTAATCAAGCAAGAAGTTCGGGTTTATAAGCATAATGCTAAACTAATACCCTCGATCGGTAATTTTTCTTTCCCATACAATAATTTGGGCGGCTCAATCTTCCACCCATTAAATTGTTAAGTTGTTGATTGCCATCCCAATTATCTAATAGAGCTTAACCCTGAGCTTGTCCTCCTGCTATTGCCCCATTGCCCAACTTGTTTTAAGTCGATGTAGTGCCCTATGTTAAAACCACTTGCTAGAGTACTTCTGTTAGTTTTCCTTGCCATCAATCTATCCGCTTGTAATTTAGCATCGATCGCCAACGACACCACCGGGGGCAGCCAGATTGTGATCCCCCATGCTATCGGATCCCAAAACCTTTAACCCAGCCATTAGCAAAGAATCCCCAAATATCAACAGTTTGGTGTTTGAAGGTCTAGTCCGAGAAAATCCCATCACAGGAGAGATTGAGCCCGCCCTAGCAGAAAGTTGGGAGATCCAAGATGGAGGATTAAAAATTGTATTTCAATTACAGAAAAATCTAAAGTGGGCCGATGGTGCTCCCCTCACCGCTGATGATGTGGTGTTCTCCTACAATGATGTGTTTTTAAATGAAGCCATTCCCTCCAATGCCAAGGACAGCTTACGGGTGGGGGAAAGTGGTGCTTTTCCAGAGATTACCAAATTAAATGATCGCCGGATTGAATTTAAAATCAACGAACCCTTCGCCCCATTTTTAGCCACCAATAGCCTGCCCATCCTACCCCGTCACGTGTTGTTAGATAAGGTCAACCAAAAAGATGAAGAAGGGAACCCTTTGCTCATTTCCACTTGGCAAGTGAGCACTAATCCTGGGGAAATTGTGGGAGCAGGGCCCTATCGCATCAAAGATTATATTGTGGGGCAACGGGTGATTTTTGAAAGAAATCCCTATTACTGGAAAAATCCCAAACCCTACATTAATCGGGTGGTTTGGGAAATTGTGGAAAATACAGATACTTCCTTGCTGCAATTTCGATCGGGCAGTTTAGATGTAGTGGGGATCAGCCCAGAATATTATTCCCTGTTGAAACAAGAAGAAGACCGCCTCAATTTCACTATCTATAACGGTGGGCCCCAGTATGGCACTAGCTTTATTGCCTTTAACCTCAATCGAGCTAAGCGCAACGGCACTCCCCTCGTTACTCCCTATAAGTCCGCCTGGTTTAATAATGTTAATTTCCGCAAAGCGATTGTCCAAGGGATCGATCGCCAACGCATGGTGAATAACATCTATCGTGGTCTAGGGGAAATTCAAAATTCTCCCATCTCCGTTCAGGCTCCGTTCTATGGTGGAGATGAATTATCCACTTACCCGTTTGATCTAGCCCAAGCCAAAGCCCTCCTTGCACAAGAAGGGTTTTATTACCAGGAAGATAAGTTATTCGATCGCGATAACCATCCGGTGGAATTTGACCTGATCACCAATGCCGGCAACCGCATTCGGGAAGCCATGGGCTCCCAAATCAAAGAAGACCTCGCTAAATTGGGCATCGAGGTTAAGTTTACCCCGATCGCCTTTAACCTACTGGTGAGTAAACTCAGTGATACCCTCGACTGGGAATGTCATTTGATTGGCTTAACGGGGGGCAATGAACCCAACGACGGGGCCAATGTGTGGTTTCCCGATGGCCAACTCCATCTCTTCAATCAAAAACCTAGCAACGATCAAGAATTTACTGATTGGCAACCCTCCCCCTGGGAAGAACGCATCGGACAATTATTTATCGATGGGGCCAAAGAAATTGAGTTTGATAAGCGCAAAGCAATTTACGTTGAAGCCCAAAAAATTATTGCCGATCAATTACCCCTGATTTACCTCGTCAATGGCTTTTCCTTCTCCGCCATCCGCGATCGCGTCCAAGAAGTTCAGTATTCTGGCTTAGGAGGGGCAACCTGGAACATTGATGAGCTCAAAATTCAAGATTAGCCAAAAGCTCAGCTCAAAATCTAGCTCAAAAATCAAAACCATGGCCACAGAGGCAATTAATTAGCGAGGCTTATTAAATTTGCTTAATGACATCAAAAATACTTAGGTTTTAATATTAAAATTTACGATAAAAGTACCAAATATTAATCCCTTATCAGGTTTTGATTTATAATCGAATCGATTTAACTCCATCGCCCAAACATCATGAGTACTATTGAAGAAATCGTAGAACAGGCCCTAGAGCAACAATATTTGACCCCTACCATGGAAGCAGAGGTAGGTAGAATATGTGACAGTTCTACGGAACTTTCGATCGAAGAGTATATGGCCTTGGATAAGCTCATGGGGGCCCTACTCAGTGGCGAGGTAGTTGCTGTACCCAAAAAACAATTCATTAACGTTATGGAAGAGTTGGTCCTAAGCGAAACGATCACCCGCTTAGCCGACAGTAACCAGAGTAGTGATGATGAAGCTAGTAAAGTTGATGTGGGGGATGTGGCCGCCTATGCCCTTAACCGTCTCCCCCCCCTCTATGCCACCACGGAGGAAGGGGCTAACTACCAACGACAAAAGGCCAAGGAAGAAATGCAAGCATTGATCAGTGACCAAGTGGATGCAGCTATTCATCGTTACATTGAGCGACCTGAGTTTTATCCTGAACGGCAAGCCATCAAGAAAAAAGAAGGTACTAGCGGCGGGGTCTTAAGCCAGGTTAGCAGTCTGCTCAACGCCAACGCCAGTGAATTTGAAAAGGATTAAAAAGGGTTAAAGCGTTGTGCTGTCGCTCTTTCTGTCTATGTTCGAGGGTTTTTGGCACCTTGATGGGGCTACTGGTTACCGGCACTAATCCTAATAATTAACGGATGACAAGACGTTCGAATTTTACTTAAAAACCGAATTAAAATTTGAAAAAAGTATTTACTTCGGGAACTTTCGGTTAGGGATTGGTATCTAAAACCAACATATAGATAAATATACATATTTAGTTATTAGTTAATTTAATCTATTTAATCTATATGTTGTTTGTTTCCGTAATTATCATCGGACTCTAAATTGACTTTACATCTCAAACCCTTTACTGGCCGTATTGATGGGGTTAGCCATGGCAAAGACCCATGGGGCAACTCCAAACGTTTAAAGAAAAGGGAAAACCTAAGGTCAACGTTCGATCGGTAGGCAGATCATCCCCTAATTAGCGGCTATCTAATATCTAAGTAGCAGTAACTAAGTCCTTAAGTTTATGAGTCAATCCCTATCCTTACCTTGGCCCACCAAAGATCTTATTTCTCCTAGAAAAAAATTAGTGTCCCTAATAGATCTATCCAACCAGGATTTAGTTATCTACTGTCAAACAGGAGATAATCCTGATCGCCAAGCTTTTCAAGAGCTACTGCGCCGCCATCAATCCCATGTAAATAAGTTGTTATATCACCTCGCACCGGATTGGAGCGATCGGGCTGATCTGTCCCAAGAAGTTTGGATCAGGGTTTATCGTAATATTAAAAAACTCAAAGAACCGGTTAAATTTAAGGGCTGGTTGAGTCGGATTGTGACTAATCTTTTTTATGATGAGTTAAGGAAGAGAAAACGTCGTAAGCCCAATGTTTCCCTGGATGCCCCCGCCAAGGAACCGATAGTGATTTTAAATGGGAATTACCGGATCAGGGTTCTACCCCCAAGGAACGGCTGAGTACCCAGGAATTTTATGACCAATTGCAATGGGCGATCAATCAATTACCGGATACGTTTCGCACTACGATTATTTTGCGGGAAATAGATGATCTTTCCTACGAAGATATTGCTGACATTACCAATGTTTCCCTAGGGACGGTTAAATCTCGCATCGCCCGCGCTCGTCTTAAATTGCAATCAATTTTAAAAGATTATATGGGGGAGGAATAGACCTTATGGGTACCCTAGATCAATCCACGGATTCCTATGATCTCGATCGCTGGGAATTATTGAATGCTTACTTGGATGGGGAACTGACGACCGTAGAAGAGCAACAAATAGAGCAATGGCTCCAGGAAGATCCCACCTATCGGCATTTATATCAACACCTAATTGCCCTCAGTGAAGGCTGTCACCGTTTACCTGAGCCCCCTCCTAGTGCTTCCTATGGTGAACTTTACCAGGGAGTTTTTGCGGAAATTGACAAACAGGAAAGCATCGATGGCGATGGTGGGGGGCGGCGGCCATTGTTATGGGGTTAGTGGGGGCCATGGGTATTTTTATGCCGCGATCGCTGACACCCCAGCTCGCCCAACAGGAAAATAACCCACCGGGTAATCCCCAAACTACCCAAGTAGCCATTAGCCCTCACAACCTATCCCCAGGTGTTAATGGCACCAATAACCTCAATATTAGTATTCACCAATCCGTCATTGAAATTCCTAAAGCGCCCGTAGCAAAACCAGTTAAGGTGGAGCTGTAGGTTAACTAATGCCGTTAGTTGTCATTGTGGTTAAAAGCCTACTTGTGGTGTACCCGATGACGAAATTTTGACAACATACTAGCAGTCCTAACTAGGGGCTGTCATCATTTAAAGCGGAAACTCTTCTTAGCTAAGGATTTCAGTTTAAAACTAGGTAGTCCTATACAAGTAAGGATCAGGAAGATTAAACCCCTTGATAATCAATTATCCTGGGTCTAAATATCCTTACAGCCTTAGAGGGGGACAAGTAGGATTAAAGCTTTGTAGAATCAGACTTGTAGCGATCAATTTTTGTAAAAAATTAAAAT
Source organism: Synechococcaceae cyanobacterium RL_1_2 (assembly GCA_012033095.1). Lineage (GTDB taxonomy): Bacteria > Cyanobacteriota > Cyanobacteriia > Cyanobacteriales > JAAUPO01 > JAAUPO01. The sequence continues at coordinate 10,234 of JAAUPO010000002.1, forward strand.
GTAAACCAGCATCACAATTAATTCACAAACGAAAAATCAACCTTTTCCCAGAATTTTGTAATTGATTGTCAAATCATTCTGCCCATAAATGCACTTAATTATTTTGTGGCGAGAAACCCCAAAAAGGTTAATTGGTAAGGGAAGCAACCACTTTGTCCCCTTGTAAGCCTTACAGCTTTAGCACTACCTAAAACCTAAATTTTCTTAACCTGGCTCAGGATCAACGTTTTAATCCTAATGGATGACACGTCCTAGGTCATAACAGGAAGATTCTTACTGGACTTGGCTTTCAATGTGCTCAATTGCCACAAGCTATGTAGGATAGCTAGATCAGGAATATTGCCCCTGGGGATAACATACTCTAACGAGATAGATGGGAATTGGCTAGTATGGGGGATGTTAGCTTGAAGCTATGCTACTAACTCCTATTGTTTCCACAGGATTCAGTTCCCATGCCTAATCATCTCACCCGTAGCCGTAGTTTATATCTCCGTAAACACGCCCTTAATCCCATTAATTGGTGGTCATGGTCTTCCCAGGCTTTAACGATCGCGAAGGAAGAAAATAAGCCCATTTTTTTATCCATCGGTTACTCTAGTTGCCATTGGTGTACGGTGATGGAAGGGGAAGCGTTTAGCGATCCGGCCATTGGGGATTATTTGAATGAGTATTTTGTGGCGATCAAAGTCGATCGAGAAGAACGGCCCGACCTCGACCAGATTTACATGAAAGCATTGAAAATGATGACGGGGCAAGGGGGATGGCCGTTAAATGTGTTTTTAACCCCAGATACTTTACTGCCATTCTATGGGGGCACCTATTTCCCATTGGAGGCGCGGTACAATTTGCCTAACTTTATGGCCGTATTGCAGTCCATCAATCGGTTTTACCACCAGGAAAAGGATAAATTAACCTACTTCACCGAATCCTTGCATAAAAATTTAAAGGATTCCATCGTGTTAGCTCCCTGGAGGGAAAATTGTTGCGGGGAAGAGGCTTTGGGTAAAGGTTGGGATGAAGCGATCGCGATTACTGGGGCTAGCTATCCCGGCAATCCTAGTTTTCCCATGATGCCCTATGGTTTAGCGGCGTTACAAAGCCTAGTACATGCCTATAGTTCCATTCCCCAAGCTAAGGAAATAACCCTCCAGAAAGGTCTAAATTTAACCTTAGGCGGCATTTACGATCATGTGGGGGGAGGATTTCACCGTTACACCGTTGACGCGAATTGGACTGTCCCCCATTTTGAAAAGATGCTCTATGACAATGGCCAAATTATGGAATATTTAGCTAATTTACTGAGCATTAATCCCGATCGCTCCATTTTTGCGAGGGCGATCGCCGGTACTTACCAATGGTTAACTAGGGAAATGACTGACCAGCGTGGTTATTTCTATGCTTCCCAAGATGCAGATAGCTTTGCCGATAGCCATAGCCTGGAACCAGAAGAAGGTCTATTTTATGTTTGGAGCTATGGGGATTTGGAAGACTTGCTGAGTCCGGAGGAACTATCCGCCCTAGAAACCAGTTTTATCCTCTCCGAATCAGGTAACTTTGGACATCACAACGTGTTACAACGGCTATCGGATCAGCCCCTTAGCCCGATCGCAGAGGAGGCTTTAGCGAAACTTTTCTATGAACGATACGGTGGTTGGCCCCAAGAAGTGCAGCGATTTAAGCCCGCCACGGATCAAGGGGAAGCCCAATCGAAGGGGTGGTTAGGCCGTATTCCCCCTGTGACCGATACAAAAATGATTACTGCTTGGAATGGGTTAATGATTTCTGGATTGGCCCGCGCTTACCAGGTATTAGGGGAGGCGCAATATTTAGAACGGGCGATCGCTTGTGGAAAATTTATTGAACAACACCAGCGATCAACCATGGGATTTTGTCGCCTTAATTATGATGGAGAGGCCACCATTACGGCCCAAGGAGAAGATTATGTCCTGACGATCAAAGCCTGGTTAGACCTTTACCAATGTAATTTGGAACCCAATGGCTCGATCGGGCCATTAATTTGCAGCAAGAATTTGATCGTCAACTTTGGTCTGAAAGCAAAAAAGCCTATCGAGATGCCATTAAAACTAAAGATTTGTTGCTCGAAGAATATAACTGTAACGATAACGCCACCCCCTCCACCAATGGGATTGCCGCTAGTAACCTAGTGCGTTTAGGTTTAATTACCCAAAATTCCATCTACTATCACCGGGCAGAGAAAGTGCTTAAAACCTTTTCCCCTGTGTTAACGGAATCCCCCCGTAGTTGTCCGAGTTTAGTTATAGCTTTGAGCTGGTACCTATACGGCCAAGCGGTATCCATCGCCCCTAATTCCCCCTACCTCCAACCCTTACAACAACAATATAGTCCCGTAACGGTGTGGAAACTGGATAATGCCCTTACCCCAGCGACGACCGCGATCGTCTGTACCCATCAGTCTTGCCTTGAACCGGTGCATAGCTGGGAGGAGTTATTAGGGCAACTCAAGGTGATCCCTAAAGCTACAGACTAGTTCCCAAGTTTGCCCATGTAATTGGGGATGGGTGGCATCTAACCACGTAATATCAGGTTGCTTGTTAAACCAAGTACGCTGACGTTTGGCGAACTGGGCTGTATGGATCGTAATTAATGCTTGGGCGGTGGCTAAATCGGTTATGCCGGCTAAGTAATCTTTGATTTCCCCATAGCCGAGGGTGTTGAGTAAGGGTAACTCTGGCCCGTATTGGGAGATCAATCCTTGGACTTCTTCAATTAAACCTAGGTCGATCATCCGGGTTACCCGTTGGCCAATTAGTTGACGATGGTGGGCGCGATCGAGGTCTAAGCCAATGGATAAGATGGGATAGGGGGGCGGTTGTTCTCCCTGTTGATCGCTAATGGGTTGGCCAGTCACGTAGTAAACTTCTAGGGCCCGAATGGTTCTAACCCGATCCTGGGGATTAATTTTTTTGGCAGCGGGGGGATCCAGATGAACTAATAACTGATAACAATAGCTTTGGCCTAACCGGGTTAATTGCTCCCTGAGGTTGGGTTGGGCTTGTACATGGGGCATCCTTAACCCTTTAACTATAGATTTTATGTATAAACCGGTACCCCCCACTAGGATCGGGATCCGATGCTGTTGCTGTAGTTGACTAATTAAGGGTTGGGCGAGGTTTTGATAATCCCCTAAACTAATTTGTACCTGGGGATCATGGGAACCCATCAGGTGATGGGGCACGATCGCTAGTTCTTCCGGACTCGGTTTGGCGGTACCAATATTAAACTTTTGATAAATTTGTCGGGAATCCGCACTGATAATTTCAGTGTTTAATTTTTGTGCCAACGCGATCGCTAAATCCGTTTTGCCGGTAGCCGTGGGCCCCAGAATTACAATGAGCATCCTTAATTTCCTATGCCATTCAAGTCATACCTAGAAATCCTAGCCAGAAACATTTTTAGGTCAATCAATCCCTAGCCATCAAAACATTATTACTACATAACCATATAGCTACTGATGGGAAGGCAGTACGTCGGGCAACGGTTTTTTTTGTTTATATAGCCGCAATAACCCTAAAATGCCTAGGGCGATCGCCGCTAAACTAATTGCCTGGGCCATTTTTAAGGGGCCCACCATTAAACTATCCATTCGTAACCCTTCAATCCACACCCGGCCTAGACTGTAAGCTACTAAATAACTCAACATGATCGTACCGTTGCGATATCGGGTTTGATGGCGTAAACCCCAGCGCACCAGCCATAATAAACCGCAAAAACCCCCACATTCCATAGGGATTCATATAAAAAAGTGGGGTGGAAATAGGCGTACTGTTCATAGCCTTCAGGCCGGGCATACACAGGAATAAACAATTTCCAGGGTAAGTGGGTAGGTTTGCCAAAGGCTTCCGAGTTAAAAAAATTACCCCATCGCCCGATCGCTTGGCCCAAAATTAGGGAAGGGGCAACGGTATCAAGCATTGTCCAGAGGGAGACTTGTTTGACGTAACAAAAAATGGAGGCTGCTAACCCCCCCCCAATAATGGCACCATGGATTGCAATGCCCCCTTTCCAGATGGCAAACACCTCCATGGGGTGATTTACATAATGAGGCCATTGAAAAATCACGTAATAAATGCGAGCACAGGGGATGGCCCCCACGACCAACCATAGACATAAATCTAAAATCATTTCCTGATCGATGTTCTTTTTCGCCGCTAAGGATTGGGCTAAATTAACTCCAATTAACACCGCCATCGCAATTAATAGACCATACCAACGAATTGTGATTGCCCCTAAATCAAGCAAAATGGGGCCCGGAGATTGGAATTGTGAGACAAAAACCATAGCAGCGATCGTAAAGTAATTAAAGGGGGGTTGGGTCAGATGGTGACTGATCTCGATGGATAATGATAGGGATTATGGAAAGGGTAAATTTGTCATGGGTTACTTGATATCCCTCACCCAGGTTAGCTAAAGGGCCAATACCGTTAACGCCCTTAACCCCATGAATTGGTTGAATTGGTCTTAATAATTAGATTATTAATTAGATTATTAAATTAGGTTAATAATTAGAATTGATTAAATAAATTTAGATAATAAAAGGATGGGATTCAAGCGGGAAAAGTATAATCTCCGTATCCCTAGGCTCAAGGTGTCCTTAATCTAAGGCCGCAAGTTCTGCCGCGATCGCTGCCACCGTCGTTTTAATCTGCTCCTCACTGTGGCAAGAGGTAATAAAAAACCTCAACCGTGCTAAATGATGGGGGACGGAGGGATAAATCATAAATGGAGCATTGATGCCCCGTGTAAATAGGGTTTGGGATAAACGAATGGTCTTGAGGGAATCCCCCACAATCACCGGTACCACCGAAGAACCTTTACTATCCCCGGTGTTAATGCCATGGTCAGCGGCTAGATCTAAAAATAACTTGGCATTGGCCTTGACTTTCGATACCCGCTCCGGTTCCTGATGGAGCACCTCGATCGCGGCCAACGCCGATGCCGCATTGGGGGGAGCCATACCCACACTGAACACAAAGGAAGGGGCAGTATATTTTAAATAGTCCACTAAGGCCTTAGAACCAGCAATGTAACCACCACAACTAGCAAAGGATTTACTTAGGGTGCCCATCCACAATTCTACTTCGTTGGGATCGATGCCAAATAACTCCGCAATGCCCCGGCCGTGGTCTCCTAATACCCCGATCGAATGGGCTTCATCCACCATTAACCAGGTTTTATATTGATGTTTAAGGGCCAAAAATGCCGGTAAAAGGGGCAATATCCCCGTCAGCACTATAGACCCCTTCGATCACAATTAAAGCCTTTTGATAATGGGAGCGATGGTTATCAAGTAAGCGCTCTAAGGCCTGAAAATCGTTGTGGGGAAAAGGGATTAACGTTGCCCCCGATGCCTTACAGCCTTCGCTGATGCTGTTATGGCTCAGGGCATCATAGAAAATAATATCGTTGGGTTTGAATAGATGGCTAATGGTACCAACATTGGTGGCATGGCCCCCCACGAACACAATGCTATCTTCTACCCCAATCAATTCCGCGATCGCCCGTTCTAATTGTTGATGGATGGGCCGCTCCCCAGACACTAACCGACTCGCACAAACCGACGTACCATAGCGATCGATCGCGGCTTTGGCCCTAGCTGACACCGCAGGATCTCCGGACATGCCAATGTAATTGTAACTAGCAAAATTAATTAACTCTTGGCCATTGATGGTGGTTTTATCATTGACTACCTTTTCCTGTTGAATGAAAAAAGGATTACCTACCCCCATGGCCGCAATCTGGCCCTTTTGCTCCTGAAGCCGCTGATATTCAGGAAATAACTCTAATTGGTAATATTCCTCTGGGATGGGGCCATTCTGGTCATGGGCCGTGGCCCGAAAACTATCTAAATTTTCCCCTAAATAGGATGCAATTTCACTGATGGTAGGAAAATCCCACAATAAAGTCGGGGGTAAACGACATCCTAAAAAAGTTTCTAATTCCCCAGAAATGTTGGTCGCTTCTAAGGAACTTAAACCATAATCCAAAAAATCCTGATCAATATCGATATGATCAAGGTCTAAATTAAGAATTTCTGCCAGTTTATGACTTAGCCAATCTTGTATCTGCTCTGCATCCATAGGGGGGGAATCTTCGGATTGGTTGGCCAAGGCGATGGGTTGGTTCATGAAACTGGGTAACTTTAGGCAAAGTACAGGTAGTTATTATAAAGCCATTGATTAGTTGTTGCTAGCATCAATTTCAGATTAGATCACATAATTTTCCCTAATCACAATTGTTTACTATATTCAAAGTTTATAAATAGTTATCCTTAATCCATGGCAAGCCGATTCTTAGAGATTATACTTATCAATCTATTGTCATGAAATAACCATCGGCTATCGAATATAAACTTAATTACAGGAATTAATCACAGGAAATCAGTATATGAAAGCGATGATTTTGGCGGCGGGCAAAGGAACCAGGGTAAGGCCCATTACCCACATAGTGCCTAAGCCCATGATTCCTATTCTTCAGAAGCCAGTGATGGAATTTTTGTTAGAGCTGCTCAGAAAGCATGGTTTTGATCAAATTATGGTCAATGTCAGTCATTTAGCAGAAGAAATTTGAAAATTATTTTCGGGATGGCCAAAAATTTGGGGTTAATATTGCCTATTCCTTTGAAGGGCGCATTGAAGATGGTGAATTAATTGGAGAAGCCTTAGGATCGGCAGGGGGGTTACGCCGGATCCATGATTTTAATCCGTTCTTTGATGAAACTTTTATTGTCCTCTGTGGGGATGCCCTCATTGATTTGGATTTAACGGCGGCGGTCAAATGGCACAAGGAAAAGGGCGCGATCGCGACGGTAGTGACTAAAACGGTTAACCCAGAAGATGTAAATAGCTATGGTGTGATAGTAACCGACGAAAACGATAAAATTCTAGCTTTCCAGGAAAAACCAACCATCGAAGAAGCCCTCAGTAATAAAATCAATACTGGGATTTATATCTTTGAACCAGAAATTATTGACTATATTCCCCCTAACCAAGAGTTTGATATTGGAGGGGAATTATTTCCGAAGCTAGTGGAGCGCAATGCCCCATTCTACGCAGTTAATATGGAATTTGAATGGGTAGATATTGGGAAAGTGCCGGATTATTGGGAAGCTATTCGTGGTGTACTCACCGGTCAAATTAAGAATGTTGCTATTCCTGGCCATGAAGTTAAACCGGGGATTTATACCGGCCTCAATGTCTCCGTCAATTGGGATAAAGTTGAAATTCAAGGGCCTGTATATATTGGTGGCATGACCAAAATTGAGGATGGAGCAAAAATTGTTGGCCCAGCCATGATTGGGCCTAATTGTCGTATTTGTGCTGGGGCCACCGTTGACAATAGCCTGATTTTTGAGTATTCCCGCCTAGGGCCTGGGGTTAGACTTGCGGACAAGTTGGTATTTGGTCGTTATTGTGTTGATAAAACCGGTGCTTCCATTGATTTACAGGCCGCAGCCCTAGATTGGTTAATTACGGATTCTCGTCATACTAAAGTCGAGGATAAAGACGCGAAGGAATTAGAAATGATTGCCCAAATGCTCAACCCTAATTAGGCACTAATTGCTCCTATCGGACTTACCCACAAGCCCCCTAAATCCTTCAAATTTGGGGGACTTGCTTGAACGATAGTTCCCAAACATCTCCAGACCTCATGGTTCCCAGGACAGAATCGAAATTTTTGCGTAAGTCCTGTCCTACTCTGGTGGAGATTTTAAATTTTTGCTATCCCTAAACCATGGTGTCATGACCCTAGCCGTTTAGTGATTTTTATGGGGTGGGATGATTACCCATAGCTGATTAAGGGTTTTAAACTATGATGGTGGGCTATAAATTATAGATTTAATCTCTTTCTAATCTTGAAGTCAGTGGGTCTTACGGGTTAGTTCAATAGTTATAAATAGTTACCTTAGGATCTAAATTTAGGATTCAGTTATGGAAAAAAATGTCGGGACAAAAAAATTTATTGCGATCGTGACAGGGGTAATTTCCATTGCGATCGCGATCGCCTATATGTTGCTAGTAGCAGCCCTTGATTTTAGGGGAGAAATGATCCCAGCCCCAGTCTTAGAACTAATTTTTAAATTACCTAATTTACCTATAGGATTTGGCTAACCACAGAACAAAAACCTTAAACCCTTGCCACACAGGCACTCTAGAGAAATCGGCTGTGATCCTTGCCCCATAGACTTCTCAGACCTATTTACAGTTTTTGACGCAACTGTTGTCCTAGTACTTAGTCCCAAATATTGAAATTAAAGATACAAGCTAAATCCCCAGGGCTGATCGAGATCGAAGCCTGACCATGGAAATAAGGTCTAATCTATCGCCATATTTTTTAAAAATGGTATTACTTAAGCTGTCATCCCAAATCCGTTTCATTAAAGATGGCAAAGTGATTTTGATCTCAACTGTTGCCAATGGCAATAACTTTAAATACTTCCTTACTTTACTGGGCGGACTTAGGATCGTGAATTAAATAACTTAGAAATTTGTACGGTATCCTTCAAGGGAGCGTAAACCATCGATATTTAAGTTTTAGATGTTATTAAATTCTTATTCCTTAAGTATGATCTTTGATTTGAGCAATATTTCCCAATCATTAAATGTTGAGATTGCTCTTTTAAGCCAAGCCAAATTTTTGGCGATCTGCTTTAACTAAAATCTTCTGGGGGGACGATAGGATTTACCCCCTGGTAGTTTGTGCCGAGGGGGATCGGATTTACGGGTTAAACTGGCCCAGCTCGCCCTCAAGCCAGCCTTGAAAGTACGGGCCACAACACCAATTCGTTTTGCATTTTTAGCCGTTTTCCTTACGGTGGCATCGACTTGCTTGACGATTTCCGTGGCTGAAGTAACCCCTTCGTTGAGATCCTCCGTTAATTCATTAATTTCAGTACCAGTCAAGCGAATAGCATCTAAAGTAGGGGGAAAATCTTGTTGTAAAGTACGGCATAAACGATCAAAACTTTTCGCCGCTCTGCTAATTTCCCTCAATGTTGGAATGGCAATCACTAGCACCGCCATTAAGCTAATGCCGACCAGAAGTAATGAAATTGCTAACCAAAACAGGGGATTACCCATAGCATTAATAGGATTATTGGTGATTACCGAGGGCTTAAACTTTAATCGAGGTTTGGGGATGAGGCCTGGGCTTCTTCTGTTTGAATTTTAATTACTTCTTCTTGGCTCGCCTTAACTCCTTCCGCGATCGCTGCCTGGACGCGATCGAGGGTTGCAAGCCACCGATGGGCAGACTGTTCAGAAAGATCTTTACTATGGAGTTTTAGACTAGCAATTAGCTCCTCTGTCAATTCCGGTAAAGCTTCCGTTGATTTTTTAATAATTTTACGAGTTTCTTTCCCCGTCCTAGGAGCAATAATTAACCCCACCACTGTGCCGATCGCACTACCTAATATTAATCCCCCTAAAAAAGAGCCCTGGTTTGATTCCTTAGCCACAGCGGATTTAAACCTCAAAAAAAGTATGTCCTTGCATTGTTCTAACAACAAACCCTACCTTTGACAAGAGGTAGGGTCGAAGTAGGTACCATTGACTAATGCTGGAGCAAGGTTAGTTAGGAAGATTGGGGGAAGTTAGGGCAGAGATCGTTTCTAAAAGTTTGATGTCCCTGTAAGTCCTATATTTGAAAGATAACTTCAGCCAATGATGCCATGTAACTTAGGAATAAGAATTTAATAACATCTAAAACTTAAA
>JAAUPO010000163.1 GCA_012033095.1 Synechococcaceae cyanobacterium RL_1_2
TACAAATTCCATTGACTTGATAAACAGCCTCTAATGGCTTCAACGGTAGTCCTATACAAGTAAGGATCAGAAAGATTAAACCCCTTGATAATCAATTATCCTGGGTCTAAATATCCTTACAGCTTTAGCACTACCGCTTCAACAATTCCCTTATTCTAAGGGGCGGATTTGGTATTAGGGGGCATTCTATGGCTATCCCCAATTCCCCACGGGACTATAACCCCGACAAACGAACATTATAGGGAATTTCCTCGATCGGGATATTATCTAAATCCCAATCGGCATAGCGCAATTGCAACCGTTTTCCCCCGCATATTCCACTAATTTTCCCCCATATAAGCGGGCATCGGTGCCGAGGCTTTGGATTCTGATGGTGCCGTTAAACACAGTGGCCCGTCCTAGGTAAATTACCAGGTCATCCCTGGAGGGACGGTTAACGGTGGTGCTGGCGGTGAGGTGGGCTAAACCCCGTTCATCTAGTTCCTGGGCGATCGCCATTGCTGTATTACGAATGCCACGGATGGCCACAATATTGGCCGCCACAGCCATGGTAATGTCCACCTTTCTCGTGTCAGTGAGGATGGCATTATGGGATAGAAAGTGAAAATTTTCCTCCCCTAAATCGTTACGAATGCGGCGATGGATGGGATTATGGGAATGGTATTGTCGGAGGGTTCCCACGATCGCTCCGCAGGCATCCCTGGGTTCACGCCAAGGGGATTCACGGGTTTTGCCATAGACCTGTTGGCCATCCTGACGTAATCGTCCCACATGGGTTTTAAGATCGATCGCGACGAGGGAAATGGATTGGGGATTTCCTTCATAAACCCGTCGTTTTAGTCCTTCATCCAGTTCATGGGCCACGGTCACATGGGCCAGGGTTTCCCCATCATCGGTACCACCCCCAGCGGGGAAAAAAGCTTCTAGTTTTAGTTCCCCAATTTCCGAGAGGGTCGCAAACCTTGAGGCCACTACATCGCGGTACCGTTTCGTCGCTTCCCCTTGGTGGATACGATCGCCGCAGTTGGTATAGGCCAGGGTAGTAACCACACTCGGTAAACTCATATCTGCCCCGCAGGCCTTCATATCGGTTTCACTGAACGCCGCAAATTGGAGTTCATCCCGCAATAGTTGCAGCCCACTGATTAAGGCATAGCGATCGCTCACCAATTCATTGAGGTAATTATGGTAGGCATTGCGCTCCATGCCAAAACTTGCGCCAAGTCGCCAAAATTTTTCGACCCGTGCTTCAGTGGGGGCAGCATCAAAGGATAAGACCATAAAACCATAGATTATTGTATCGATGACTAGGGTAAGGACGTGGGTCGCCCATGTAAGATTCTAGTGTAGCCCCATGGATGGCAACGAGGTAATTTATCAAGGCTTACATACTTAGAGATTATGGTGGGTTTCCTGGAGCTAGTGTTTACCCCCATAGGGGCCCCCCGCCATAGCTAGATTTTCATGGATTTTTATAGTTTAGGACTTACGCCCAAGCCCCCTAAATCCTCCAAGGTTGGGGGACTTGCTTGAACGATTGTTCCCAAACCTCATGGTTCCCAGGACAGAATCGAAATTTTTGCGTAAGTCCTGATTCTTTATTTCGGCCATGGCGCACAATGAAACAAGATAGTTGTCCCGTGTAGAACTTCCGCTCAATATGAATAGTTCGCCCCCCTACCTTCGCCTTGCCCAAAGCCATCTGCAAGTATTAAGTCTTTGTCCGCCTAAATTTGCCCAAATCTATCTCCATCAGTTAGGCACCCTCAACGATCCGGCATGGCAAGCCAGGGCGGAGTGGGGTACTAATTTTCATTTGCTCATGCAACAACAGGAGTTAGGGCTACCCTTAGAACCGCTGTTAAAGGACGATCAAGAATTTAAACCGTCCCTCCAGGCGTTACTTGAAGAGTTCAACCATTCCTTAGTTTTGAGCGCATCGATCGCGCTGCCGAACACCAACGTAACCTCATGGTGGGGCAATACCTATTAGTGGCGGTGTACGATCTATTGCTATTAGGGGAACACCAAGCCCAAATTATTGATTGGAAAACCTACCTGCAACCTAAACAAAACTTGGATTCCCATTGGCAAACTCGGTTATATCTTTACCTATTAGCGGAGACTTCCCATTATGAACCAGCAGATTTATCAATGACCTATTGGTTTGTCAAAATTCCCCATAAACCTCAGCATGTCACCTATGCCTACAATGGAGCAAAACACGAACAAACGAAACAGGATTTAATTGGTTTGTTAAATCAGTTAACGTCCTATCTGAATCAATCGGATTTTCCCCACCGCCAGGATTGTGAACAGTCCTGTCCCCATCGGGTAGATTTTGAATTTCCTGGGCACCATTCCCATGGCCTAGCCCTGGATCTTGACGCGATCGAGGAAATAATTATTTAATGGGCCATAACCCTTTAGCTCCATCGTTATGCCACGGGATCATTTCATCTAGGACAGGACTTAGGAATAAAAATTTAATAACATCTAAAACTTAAATATCGATGGTTTATGCTCCCTTGAAGGATACCGTACAAATTTCTAAGTTATTTAATTCACGATCCTTACGCAAAAACTTCGATTCTGTCCTGGGAACCATGATATTTGGGGATGTTTGGGGAACAATCGTTCAAGCAAGTCCCCCAAATTTGGGAATTTAGGGGGCTTGTGCGTAAAGTTCTATAGGAATGAAGGGCAAAATAAGGCTTTAAACTTGTTCAATAATTTTGGGAAATTTTTAATTTCTCGGTTGAGTCCTTCAATATCGAAGGTATCAATTTTACGTCGTAAATCTAAGGTGTAGTCCCTCAATAGCTCCGATTCGTATTTATCGGCCCAGGCGTGTAACATCCCAATAAACTGTTTAATTTCAGGGATGATCATCGAGTGGCTCATGGTGTTCCATCGCTCGAACTCTCCTTTGAGCTTGGATTTAAGAATAGGGTGGGATTTGCGATTGAGTTCAACCGTAGGAGGATCTGGGTCTGAATGATGGGCGGGATAAAGAATGAATGCCTGGGCTAATTCTTGGGAAGTTAAGTTAACGGATAGTTTATCCTTCGCGAGTTCTTTCCAGAGGGGGGGCAGAGGCAGATCTTCGGTAATCACAAAAATAGGAATGGGTTTGTGAGGCGAGCTTCTTCTTTGGGCTAGCAGTTGGGCGATCGTGTCCATTTCTGGGGGGGGAGGCCGTGAGATTCACCACGATGTAATGGGGCAGGAAATTTTTATATTGATTAATCGCTGTACTTAGATCCCTAGCCGCCAGGATGGAATGGGGAGTACCCAAGATCAAACCATGGATTTTGGATAAATAGACTCCCTCGTAATCAATCACGAAGATGATGGCCGGTGGAATCACCGATAAATCCAACGCTTTATTAATCGGAGCATCCTGCTGGGGATCATAAATGCTAATGGGATTAAAGGTGAGGGTAAAGGTAGAGCCTTGTCCTAGCTCGCTGGTAACCGCGATCGAGCCATTCATTAATTCCACTAACCGACGAGTAATAGTCAGACCCAGCCCTGTGCCGCCATAGCGATGGATCGGTTGGTCGTGCACTTGACTAAAGGCTTCAAAAATTTGCTCCTGTTGTGCTGGGGTCATCCCAATGCCGGTATCTTCCACCGCAATGACCATACTTTTCCCTAGCTCAGCTCCTTGATACTCATTAAAGCAATAAATTTTAATCTCCCCTCGATCGGTGAATTTAACGGCATTACCGACGAGGTTAAATAAAATTTGTCGCAGGCGAATCGGGTCTATATAAATTTCTGGAAAATACAATCATCTATATTAATTGCTACATTGATCTTCTTACTTTCTATCTGTAAGCGAAAAATTTTTACTACATTGATGATTAGCTTGCGAACATTGGTACCTTGGTAATTCAGACTTAATTTATCTGCCTCAATTTTGGATAAGTCTAATATGTCATTGATAATGGCCAATAAGTTTTGACCCGACTCATAAACTAACTCTAGTTGCGATCGCTGTTCCTGTGCCCCAATATTGTCTTGTAATAATTCCGTGAACCCCAAAATAGCATTGATGGGGGTTCTGATTTCATGGCTCATATTTGCTAAAAAGTTAGTTTTAGCTTGATTAGCATGATCGGCTTTCCGAATCGCCTCCTCCAATTGGATTTCCCGTAATTTATACTCCGTAATATCCACCACCAAACCATTCCAAAGAATAGTGTCGTTGGCAGCAACGTAGGGTACAGAATGGACTTTTAACCATTTATGATGGCCAGTATGGGTGGTGATTTCATACTCAAAGAAGAACTCGGTTAAATTCCGTCGGGATTCCTCGATCGCGACCTGAAATAAAGGAACTTGCTCCGGTTTGACCAGGTTAAAAATCAGACCAATATTATTTTTAATGTCCTCCGGTGATAGTTCATATAGTTCCTGTGCCCCATCACTAACAAAGGTTAAAAAATATTCCCCTTCCGGTTTAATGCCAAATTGAAACACCATCCCGGAATAGGGGCGGTAATTTCCCGTAACATGGTGGCATTACTAGTAATCTGGGCTTCTAACTGCACATGATCCGTAATGTCCTCAGCAAAGCACACTAAATATTTAGGATTACCCTGGTCATCAACCAAGGGAATTTTATTTGTATGCACATACCTAGGGCCCAACGTATGGCTAGTAATGACATCACAGGGAATGTCTTCCCCCTCCCCTTGGGCACAAATTAAACGATCCCTTTCCATCAACAACCTAGCTTCTTCCTGGGGAAAAAGATCATAGACTGTTTTCCCTAAAGCATTTTGAGCACTAATGCCCAACAGCATCTCACATTGACGATTCCAGAGTAAATGCTGACCAAAGTTTTCAGGACGGGCATCTTGAACAAACAGAGCAATAGGTAACAGATCGAGGATCTGGGATAGGGATTGTTGATCAAAGTTTTTGAGTGATTTTTCCTGTTCTTCCGGCGCGATCGCGGTACTTTCCCCCTCAAGTAAAGACGCTTCCATCCTTGGAAAATCATCCCTGTTATCCCCTAATGGTGCTGGGACAATCACCCCTTTTACTGACGTTGGCATCGGTTCCGCCGGTATTAACGATTCTGGAGGACTGGAAAGCCTCGGTGTTTGGCCATAGAACAACGCCATATTATTTGCTAACAAATTAAGAACCGTCAGCTCCTCCTAAACCCCATCCCTGGTCGTTTGGAACCAATAGGACACTAGGGTGGGATCAATGGTGATATCAGTTAAAATCTTGGGGTAAATCTTGACCGCGATCGACGGCTAAAATTACTCTTGGGCAAGGGTTAGGGGCTATTCGCTCCAAATAATCCGCCACAAGCCCAAGCTCTCGGTTTCCCTGGGTAATAATTAAAGTTAAAGTTTGATTTACTTCCGTTAAAAAATCAGTTAAATCCTGGGTCTGGTCTTTTCTGACAACAGTCAAATCATGACAGGAAGCCAATAATTTTTGGATTAATAAATAAATAGTTTGATCATCATCTAATACTAAAATCGTCCTTGGATTTCCTTGTAACCTCGAAGGACAAATCTGTGCCAATAAATTTTCTTTGAGCTGTCGGCAATCCATAGGTATCAAAGGGATAAAAATGATTCCACTGTTCAGAGCCCATCTTAAAATTTGTCCTAATGCAACTTAAGCGTAAGTCACTCCAAACTATTTTAATCATGATTAAAGGATTGGAGAGTTTATTTTGAATCTAAGGAAAAATAATACCTGTAATATTTAAGGTCTATCATCATTTAAACCTGAAACTCTTCTTAGCTAAGGATTTCAGTTTTAAAACTATACTTTTTGAACCTGGCTCAGGATCAACGTTTTAATGCTAATTGATGACACTCCTTAATGAAGTCGCCCAAATTTGTGGATTTAGGGGGTGGCTCCACAACATTTGATACTGTTCAAACACGTTCTTACGCAAAAATTTCAATTCTGTCCTGGGAACCCTTAGTGGTGCAGAAAAGTCCTGAAAACCACTAAACTCGTTGTTTCTAAAAATGGAAATTATCAGATTTTTAACGACAGTTAAAGCTTTT
>JAAUPO010000164.1 GCA_012033095.1 Synechococcaceae cyanobacterium RL_1_2
ATAACATTTATGTAATTATGTGCGGATCTGCGCCCACTGATTGAGTAGGATAATGGTGGTCAAGGAATAATCTATAATTTGCTGAATTTTTTGCTCAAACAATGACAATAAATAGCAATAATTATTATTACCTCGATCGCAATATCCACCGGAATTTAATGCCGAAGATATTGCCAGCATCAATACCCAATGAAGTAAACTCAAGAATTACTGATATATTAAGCGGTAACTTCTTCAAGATTGATCTTCGAGATTAAATTTTCTCCTAACCCTTTTGTCAAACCTGAAATATGGATAATAACAACGTGGATAAACAATTTACCCCCCTTCGCAATGGTGAAGTTATTTCAGTAAACGAGATTGGTCAATTTTTAATCAGCCATAGCACGTTTAGGGTAGAAGAATTTACGTCGGTACTCAAAGAAGAAATCGTTAAAAATAAAATTGGTGGCGGCGATCAAGAAAAATTAGTGTGGTTTAGTGAGGACGGCCTAAGCTGCGAAGTATTGCGGTTTAATGCCCAGGGTTGGCAAAAGGCAAAGTGCGCATTTCCCTAGAATTTTGTCCCGATGACTCTGCGGAGACCATTAATTTGACCCCTGCCACACCTACGACGACTAGAGCGCAGGCTACCCCCCCCGTGGCGGCCCCAGAGGCATTAGAAGAAGATCAACTGGAACTGGTTGATGCCGAGGAGGAGGACAATGATGATAGTTTCTATGACAATTTTGGGGAAGACAGCGATGAAATATTTGGGGAAACTGCGGCAGAAGATGACTTTTTTGCTGAAGACAAAGATAACGATGACGAGGAAGAAAAATTAGAAATTAGTTTTGAAACGGAAAGCCATGGAGAGGATTTGGAACTACCGGACAGTGACGATGATAATGAAATGGATCTTAGTTTTGATACTTCCTTTGGCGATGGAGAGGAGCAGGACGAGGATTTTGATGGGGTGTTATTAATCGATGAGTCCCCTGTCATTGAATCCAGTGGCGATCTAGATAATCTACCCCCTGATACGGATTTTGATCTAGGCACGGATATTGGCAGTGTTTTTGGTGATGATAGTCTCGGTGATAGTGGGGGTGACGATGAGAATGATATGGTAGGAGACGTGTGGGACGATTTGGAATAGGGCCCCTGGCGGTGGCGAATCGCCATGAAGACCGATCGCGATTGGGGTACAACCCACGCCCAGCTCCAGGGATTGTTAAAACGTCATCAGTGGTTACCTAGCCATAGCCGGATTTTAATTGCTTTATCTGGGGGCCAGGATTCCCTCTGTTTAACTAAGCTCCTAAGGGATCTCCAACCCCATTGGTCTTGGTTCCTGGCGATCGCCCACTGTGATCATGGTTGGCAAGGGGATCAAGGTATTGCTGACCATGTAAAGTCCCTAGCTGAAGGAGTATTTGAGTTACCTTATTATCTACGGTACGGCCATGAAATTAAGGAAACGGAAGCTGCCGCTCGGGCCTGGCGTTATGAAACTTTGCAGGAGATTGCCCGTGGGGAAGATTTTGGGTTTGTGGTGACGGGCCATACCCAAAGCGATCGCGCTGAAACCTTGTTATTAAATTTATTACGGGGTTCTGGGGCCCAGGGTTTAGGGGCCATGGCCCCAGTGCGGCCCTTAAGCGATCGGGTGTTATTAGTCAGACCCTTACTTCACCTACACCGCAGCCAAACTGCCCATTTTTGTGAACAATACGGCCTCCCCATTTGGGAAGATGGGGTTAACCAAAATTTAAAGTATGCCCGTAATCGGGTGCGGTTGGAGTTATTACCCTACCTCAAACAGCATTTTAATTCCCAAGTAGAATCCCACCTCAGTCACAGCGGGGAAATTTTACAGGCGGAAGCGGCTTATCTAGATGAAGTAGCAACCCGCCATTATCAGATGCTCTGTCCCCAACCCGATCGCTTAGAACGCCAAGGCACCCACCAATTACCGATCGCTCTCCAACGGCGGGTAATCATCAAATTCATCCAAGGCCATAGCTCTAAAACCCTAGGCTTTGAGCAGGTCGAATCCATTCGTTACCTCTTAGGGGCTCCCCAACGCAGCCGCACATCTAGCTTGCCAGGGGGATTAGTGGTGGCGGTGGCGGGGGATTACCTCAGGGTTAATGGCTCTTAAACCACAGATCTAACCCTTCCGCGATCGCGGTGGCTACCTGTTGGTTAGCGGCCGGATCACTAATCCATTCAAACTCTTGGGGATTAATCATAAAACCGAGTTCTAATAGCACCGTGGGGGCGATATGGGGGCGGGTGAGGGCAAGGTTATTCCAAAAAATACCGTAATTAGGTCGCTCCAGGTTATTAACTAAATGATTTTGTAAAAAAACCGCCAGATCATGGGCTTGGGGATAATACCAAAAAGTGCCAATGCCCGCCGTAGCGATCGCGTCCCCACCATCGGGCAACGCATTATGATGAATCGATAAAGCCACATCCGGGGCAGTACGATAAATTAAATCCATTCTTTCCTTTAACCCGATCGCTTCATCGGTGGTGCGACTCATCACCACGTTTGCCCCCATCCCTTTTAACGATCGGGCCAATAAGAGGGAAATTGCTAAGTTCGCATCCTTTTCTGGATAACCATTAGGCCCGATCGCCCCCGGTTCACTGCCCCCATGGCCCGGATCGATCAAAACCGTTTTCCCCGTTACCCCTTGAGTACCACCCCCTGGGCCATGGCGGAGGGTTAACACTAGGTTGGTGCCGCTATAGTTAAGATCAAAGCCCCACAGTTGGGGTTGTTTGAGGGCGAAACGATAGGTGATATGGCCAGGCTCCGGTTGATGCCAATCTAATCGTTTAATCAAAGGATTATCATCAAGGCGGATCAAATCGGTTTGGGCTGTCACATTGTACAGATGTAACGTGACGTAGCCTTCTCCCTGTTCTAGACTATAGGGTACCGGTTGTTCTAAGGGAAAAATGATCTCCGTACGATCGCCCCGATTGCGGCTGGTAATGCTGCGAATCAGGGAATGGGTAGCAATGGCACCGGGTAGGGTGGTGGTTTCTTCTCGCTTTAACCAGACTCCGTAGCCTAAACGTACCCAATCCCCTTCTGTTCCAGTAACCGTATCCCTAACCCCAGCCACTAGGGGAGTTAAGCGGGAGTAACTGGTACTCGGCCCGGTGCGGGTTACCCCAGTATTATTGGTGGCCACGACTTCTAAGCGATCGGGGTCAAAAATAGTGATTTGCCCTTGACCTTTGATCTGGGTTTGGCCCTCTAAACCTTGCCAAGTAAAGGTGGGATAACCTAAATTTCCTGGTTGGTCAAAGGCGGTACACCCTGCATACAACGACGTGATCGCTTGATCTTGTCCCGATGCCCCATTAATTAGGGCCGCATTGCCTAGGGCCAGATTGGTAATGGGGGGCTGTGGCAGTAAAGCTAATTGTTGATCCGCGATCGCCACATTGACCCTACTCTTGGGGGGCGCGATCGCAGAAAAACAAATCAATTCCCCATGGCAACTCTCCCCAGATCTAGGTTAGGACTTAGCTCAGTCAAACCATTAACTAAGGTTGGAACGGTGCTAGTGCGAAGGATGGTGCGATTAATTTCACCCCGATCGCCACGGATGGTAAAGGTGTTTGTTCCTAGTTGGAGGGGAAAGGATGGGGCAAAGTGACCTTGGCCACTGCGATCGATCAGAGTGCCATTGATATAGACCGGCGCTTGGGGATCGGCGGTGCCAATAAAAAAAATTTGCTCCGCTGTCGTTTCATGGTGATCGCTAGGATAGGCCAAATAAAGTTCCTGGGCGATCCCAGGATAACTAACGGCAACACTTAACCCTAAACCGAGGGGAAGATGATGGAATTTGGTCGTAATCGACATAGCAGGAACAGAGGTAATGGAATTTGAAATTGGCCATGGCAGCGATCGCCGCCCCCTACCATGGCTCTACTTGCACCTTACCATCAACGGAAAAAGTTACTTTAAATTGACCTAATTCAGTTTGGGGAACGAGGGTTGTACCAGGTTTAATGCCAGCGGCCATGGGATTAACGAGGGTTTCTAGGGGAACGTCCTTTTGGTGTCCGATCGCCCCAGCGTTTCTCGGCTCAAAATCAGCAACTTCCCCATCTGCGGTAACCCCCACCCTAAACACTAACGGTTCAGGAGAAGCGGTGACCCCATCCCATGCGGATTTGAGGTTTGCTTGCAGTTGCCCCTCTAACTTTCCTAGCACAGCGGAATCCGTAATGGTCGGCCCAAAACTAGCTTTGCCTTTATATCCATCCCAGGGACTAATTTCTAACCCTTGGCGATCGAACACCACTAAAAGTCCGCGATCGCTTCGGTATTAATCTTGCTGGTAGCGTTATATTTCAGGGCCGGTAAGGGGGTTGTTTCCGCCACATTATCGGGGGTTCCCTTCACGCCGGCGTACTCAACAATGGAGCCATCCCGCGTAGCCGTTACCCTAAATTGATTTTCGCCCGTATTAATAGCCCGATCCTCCCAGGCTTCCCCAATGGTTCGTTTTAAATAACGCTGAATAAACTGTAATTCCGTCGGATCTTCAATTTTATTAGCCGATTGTAACGCTGATTCAATCTCCTTGAGATCACCAATCTTCGGTTCCCCAGGGGCCTCTTCCGAGGATTGGTCTTCCTCCGCCGGGTTATTGGATTCGGTGGTGGGCTGTTCCCCTGGTTTCAGGTTAGGATTCGTAATGGTGGAAGGGGTGGGTAGGAGCAAAGATAACCCCGCCGCGATCGCGATACTAGCTAATCCCAGTACTGGCGGCCCAAACCTTTTCACGATCGGTTCATTAGAACGTCGATACTTACGGGGCAGGGGTTTTTCCTTGAGGGTTAACTCTGGGAGGGTACTATGATCCGCTAAACATTGATCGATCGCTTCCATCAGATCAAACAATTCTGCGGTGGTTAAATCAATGCTCTGTTGGGTATTTTCCTTAACTTGGCTAATACTCAAACGATGGCGGTAGGAATCGGGTAAATGCATTAAATTCACCATCTCCTGATTAGCCGCATTTACATGGCGATGCTCTAGTCCACTTAAAAAACCTTGGACATAGTTACTAACACTCTTAACCAAGGAGTTAAAAAAAGATTTTGCCCCCAGTAATCGTGTGGTTGGAGCCAATAATGCATTGCACGTTCATCAACACATTCATCGTCTCACTAAAATTACCCTCTTCCCCATCACCCATGCCCTCTAGGATCAAGGTACAGTTCGGTAAACTATATTGTCGAATAATACTCACGAGACCTCTCCATCAAACAAGCTAATCCAAAGGCGCTTTACCCCATGGGTTCCGGTACAAAATAGTAATTGATTAAGTAGCTTTAACGCTAGCTCATCTAAGTCTTCAGAAGATTCCAAGTAGGCATCAATTTTAGTTCGGCGAATATTCATGCGACTACAAAAGTACGCTTCAAAATGGTCGAGGTATGTAAACAATTGAAAATGGTTTTGTACCGGCAAATGACGGGATCTCATCTCTAACTCCGCACTAATGAGCTGCCGAATTTTCACCGTAAGTTGTCTCGCGAGATGGCTAATAATTACAATCAGAGCCTTAGCTTGATCCATGGTCATCGCTTTTCTGGTGTGGGCCCGTCGCCAAGGATTCGTTACCCGAAGCTGCCACAAAATAACTCGATTTTTGATGATGGTATCTAACTCTAATTGTTTAGCTACCGTCAGTATTTTTTCTGCTCCCCCCAACTCTAACGCTTCGATCGCAATGAGCAATTGATCGAGATGTTCACTCACATGGGGAGGACAGGGTTGATTCCCTAAATTAAAGTTGGGCAATTGGCTCAACACTAAAGGCGTTTGACTTTTTTCGGCGACGGAAGTTGCTGACATTACAAAATTACTAAAATGGATTGCTCGCTTGACTAGATTCAAACAATTTATATTTCTATATTACCCAACCTCCGTACTTAGGGATACGCTCTGATTTTAGAGGAAGGGGCGATCGAGGAAGCCGATCATGCCAGGATAACCACGGAGATCGAGTTCAGAATGTCTT